>JALWQP010000133.1:4877-9096 GCA_027083045.1 Desulfurococcales archaeon | reverse complement strand
ACTTTACACATATTATATTCGAACTCGTTGGCAGCAATTTCGTTCCCGGGCACATTAACAACTATACAGTGGCAACCACTACTTCAATGACCACATCCACTCAAGTCACAACCTATCCAAACACGAATACGGGGGGCTCCCATGATAATACCATGTACTACATTGTCGTGGGATTCCTCGGACTAGGAATTATAGGTCTCATTGTTTACTATGCTAGAGAAGGACATGAAAAGAAGAAATGATGCCATGCTACAATATATCATTAAATACTTGGATCTAAGAGTTTTTATTCTATGATTACATTGTAATAATACATGAAACAACATTATCGCAGCGTTATCAGAATAAATACAAAACGCGTACATCAAACATATGGGTGCCTAAACTTGAACGCATTAGTAATTAGTTTAGCCAGTGAGTTACATAGCAAGGAATATTATTCGAAGCTGTACGAGAGCTTCAAGAGGTTCCTCCGAAGCATTGAGGGCATCAAGATCATCGAGGAGCCCCAGTATAGTGTGCCGGAAATACCGCGGAACGAATACGATCTAGCATTCGTGATCATACTAACAGGAGGTACTAGCAGGCTCGCCGAGCGAGTAGCGAGGAAGCTGAATATACCGATTGTACTTATAGCTCATAACAGGCATAATAGCTTAGCCTCAGCCCTGAGTGCCAGGGAGAGGATCAGGAAGCTAGGAGTTAAGGTTCTGCTTGTTCTAGCCAATGACGAATACACCTTAGCCTCTAAGCTAACACCTATAATCAAGGGAATAAGTACGGCCATAGCATTATCTAGGCTCAGAGTCCTAGAGGTAAATAGGGAGGGCCTCCCCAGCCCGAGGGCCAAGTACTTCATGGAGGTAACCGGCACCAAGGTAGAGGCTGTAAGCTATAAAGAAGTATTGGAGAGAGCGGCGAAGGCTTCCGGGGAGGATCTCAAAGAGATAAGAGATTCCGTGGCATTAAATATCGATACGTCTGGGGTGGACCAGGAGTATCTCGACAAGTCACTCAGGATATATTACGCGTTGAGATACATAGTCCTTGAGAAAGGATACAATGCCGTCTCCATAGACTGCTTCCCGTTCCTCGTAGAATACGGTGTAACACCGTGTCTAGCCGTGGCGATGCTTAACAATGACGGCATACCGACTGCTTGCGAAGATGATTTCTACAGCCTCATAATGCTGTTCATAAGCCTAAACTTCACTGGCAAGCCAGGATGGATAGCAAATCCGAGCGGCGCAACCGACGAGGGATATCTCAGGTTCGCTCACTGCACAGTAGCGCCGAGCCTGGGGAAGAGCTGTTACCTCGTTCCACACTTCGAGACTGGTAAACCATACGCCGTCACATGCAGGCTTTCAGGCAAGAGATACGTGTTTGGGAGAATAACAACTAATTATACCGGCATAGTATTGTATAGGGGGAAGAAGATCAGTAGCGGATTGCTCGAGCCGGGATACTGTAGGACACAACTGGTACTCGATACTGGTCCTCTCGATGTGGATAAGTTTATAGAAGGAGCCGTGGGTAACCATCATGTGTTCATGGAGTGGACAAGCGATATAATAGAAGCTTTCAAGGCCCTGGCATGGTGGATGAATTGGCATTTAGAGATAAGAAACTAGGGGAGATCGGAGAGGAAGAACTGGTAGAGATCATCATCAAGTACCTCGACCCGCCAAAACCATATGAGCATCTCCTACCCGGAGATGATGCAAGAGATTTTTTGCCTTCCGGCCCGAAGCTGGTTTTCTCAAGCGATGCATATGGTTTCTCGTCTCTGAAACTGCCTTGGAGAACATGGCGTGACGTTGGATGGGCCGGGGCAGTTGGATGTATAAGTGATCATTTCTCTAAGGGATCCATACCCCATGCAGCCATGATAAGCTTAGGGCTCAGCCCCGAGATGAGGCTAGCGGATTTCATTGATCTGATTGAGGGAGTTAGAGAGGCTCTATCAACCTATAATATAGTTTATGCAGGCGGAGACCTCAACTCGTCCAAGGATCCATGGATATCAACTAGTATAATAGGCTATACAACGGCCAAGAAGCCTCCTAGGAGAAGCGGTGCTAGGCCGGGCGACAAAATAGTGGCCACCGGCATCTACGGGGCTATGGGCATAGTCTCACTGGACGGGATAAATGAGGCTTCAAGGCATGGGTGGATCATTGAGGCCACCAGGAGGCCGAGACCAAGGTTCGAGACAAGTATAGTTGTAGCGAACTATTATAGATGGATAGATGCTTCGATGGATGTGAGCGACGGCCTATCTTATACTCTGTACGTGATGGCTAGAGAAGCCGGATTATCGGTTCGGTTAACCTCTCCTCCCCGACACTTCGGTGAGCTCAAAGAATACTGTAGAGCAAGGAGGGATCCGGAGAGATGTGTTATTGAGAGGTGCTTGGCCGGCGGTGAGGAGTACGGCGTCGTATTGGCTATTAATGAGAAATACGTCGGGGAGATAACCGAGATGCTCGAAAAATATAGTGTCCCCTACGCCATTATAGGTGAGTTTATAAAGAGCGGTATCCCTGGTGAGATCTTCTGGCGTGGAGAAAGAATCGGGATTGTAAGATGGGACCAGTTCCTCGGCTGGAGGAAAAATTATGGTTAGCTGTAAAACAATAGATGCCTGGGATCAATATTTCCGAAGAGTCTTGGACATATATCACAGGTTGAAGGATTAACCTCGTCTATCTCCGCGTGGAACTTACAGACATATTTTCTCGCCAAAACATATAGTGTGAGAGCTGACAACAAAGTGACGGCTTCTTTAACCCCGATCCTGCTGTTCATAATGGAGTCCGCGATATGATCCAGAGCCTCCACCACATCGGGATATATTGAGAAATCCATGTATTTTCCTCGCTCACCCTTCAAGTACCTCGTCACAAGTGATCTGGATAGACCTAGAAGCTTTGCTATTTCTGCTGGCCTGACACCCTTATGTCTCAGCCTGACCACTAGGAGCCGTCTTAGGCTTGGATATACGTATTTGTCCGCTATGGTGAAGACGCTCTTCAATCAGAGCACCATTATCTTCTTCTCTATCTCCTCCGGATTCGAGACTATGTTGGTCATGTCTTCGACTATCTCCAGAGTACCCATGTATCTACCCTTATCATTCCTCACGCCGACTATTAGAACCCTTATTATTCTTCCTCCCATTCTTGTCCAGAATTCTCGATAAGTTAATCCCTGCTTCTTGAGGAGCTCGACATTCTTCATCACATACTTCTCTAGTCTCGGTGGGTGGCAGTATCCTATCTTCCTCCCGATAATGGTTTTGCTACGCGGGAACCCAATTGCGAGCTTGCTCATCGTAAAGAATCTGACCCTATCATTATTGTCGGCATAGGTTATCTCGAGAGGCAAGTGTTTGAATATGCCGATTATTTCTTCCCTTCGGAGGAAACCTGTTTCTAGGTCTATATCGCCGTCCCTCACGACCCTATATTTATCCGGGGTAATCTCTCCCACCGCCTTCTTGATCTCTGGCGGTAGTTTCTCGAATTTATCCGCTGGTATTTCTCCCGTGATCATATATGGGTACACAGGCTTTGACCGCGGCACCCATTTCTTCTCCGACGATACGATGTATCCAAACTCCTCGGCCAGCTCATGTATTGCAGCCCATTCTCCCTCGCTTAATAGTGTCCAGGCCGTTGGATACAGGATCTTGTTCTCTCTGAACGCTATGTCGGCTATATCCATGGATATTTTTGTGAGGGTTTCGGCTAGCTTGTCTATTTCTTCTCTTGTCCTGGGCTTCTCGCCGAGGATCTTCCTCATCTCTACTATTACTTGGTCTTCCCTGCCCCATAGTACTCTCGGGATAGCGTCTATTCCTCGCTTCTCGAGGTAGGGGAAGAGGAGCATCTGGTTCTTCCTATAGTGTTTCCTGATCATGTCTTTGAGGTTATTGAGAATATTGAAAGCTATACCGAGATACCTTTTCTTTTCAGCTATACCCTCAGCGCTCTTGATGGCCGAGGCGTATAGTGATAAAGCTTCTGCTGTCTTCATTATCTCGATATTTTCTCTTATTAGTAGATCGAGCGGGTGTCCTCCCGGGACCCCTTCCAGTTCCTGTGTGGCGAGATACTCTCGGAACATGTCTACGTGGATATCGCAGACTTTAAGAATGTCGTCCGGCTTTACACCTTCACGCATGAGCTGTTGCTCGATGAGCACTATTTCGAAG
>JALWQP010000133.1:0-4867 GCA_027083045.1 Desulfurococcales archaeon | reverse complement strand
GGGACTTATATCCCGAAGTATCTTCCGGTATTTCTGCTTGAGTTCCTCCGGGTCAGCGCCCATGGTTATTTCTTTGAGTATCTGTTTTACCAATTGGATTTTCTGTTCTCGAGTCATAGTTGACACATGTCAACACCATGATTGGCATTTATCTATAACCCCTATTAAACATACCTAAAACTATAGGAGGAAAACGTCCCCAGGACTTGGTAGTTCTCTGCGCGCGTTCTCAAGGAGCTCCAAGTAGTAGCCCCGATCATATGATCCCCTGTACTCGAGCGTAGGAATAAGCTTTCTCCCCGGCCCGACAATATAGGCTGTCTCCATGGCCTGGCTCGTCATAAGTACTGTTATGCTACCCGTCTGTGTTGATGGTTTCTTGGAGGGACGTGTTATTCTTCTCCTTATTACGAGCTGCCATGCTTCTACGTCTCCGTTTCTTATCTTTTCTGCGTACTCGTTGAACACATGGTATGCTTTTCTCAACATGTCCCTGAACGTTGTGGGATCGTCTGCTCCTGCAAGAATCCTTATTGCCTTCTCTTGGGCCTCCTTGATTATTGGTGGCGTATCCTTCCTCGCGGCCATAACCCCCTTTATCTTCACGTCGCCGTTCTTTAATGCACCATAGTACCTGTTGGCTGCTCCGAGGCCTTTCTTAGTTAGGGGGATGTAGAGCCACTTATAGTCTGCCTCGACCTTCGCCTTAAAATCGGTTGCTTTGACTACTAGGTCTCTTATTTCCTCACAGCTCTTATCCTCTGGGTGTTTGGCGAATAAGCTGTCGACTAGGACATGGATCACCGTGCACCCATTCTCTTCCAGGATCTTTCTGGCTGTATCTATGATGTACCTATCTATACTTGTCACTGTCTCGTGAGCCATTATTGAGCCGAACATGCTTTTCCTATAGCCGAGATAGCCGAAGCTTGCCACCAGTATCCATTTGATAGATGACTGTCTCTCGTCCAGCACCTCTTTCAGCTTTGGATCACTTGTTCTCTTCATTTCCTCCTTTATCTTCTCCCTGAGATCCACTAGTCTCTCGAGGACAAGCGAGACTATGCCCCGGCGCTCAAAACATATCTTGTGGCCCGTGCCGGGTAGTCTGACGGCGTCACGGCAGGAGGGATCATCTACTGTTTCCCCACTAATATTATACTTGGCTATTATGCTGGGGTAGAGGCTGTTGAAGTCTATCTGGCATATCCCCCAGTACAGGCCTGGCCGGGGAGTGTAGACTGCTCCCCCGCGATCATACTGTAGTAGCTCTCGTAGGGGTCTCCAGGGCTCGACCCTGCCGTGCCCGGGGACTGCTAGGTATTTCTTCTTCCTTGCCTCGAGGGCCTCTATTGTGGTCAGTACCCTACCTATACTGGCGCCGCTGAGCATTCTCAGAGGGGTATAGCTCAACCTGCTCCACATGACAAGGCCGTGATAACCAGTGAATGTTGTCGACCTGTCTATTCTCACATGGGATATCCTTGATGCCTCGAAGCCCCTGGATACGAGCTCCGCTATTGTTGAGGAGGAAGCTATGAGTACATCGTAGTGTTTCCCGCTTAGATATACTGGTAGCTCTTCCGCCGCTACCCTGTCTTCTCCCCATTCACCCCTTATGATGACATGTGTAGCGAAGCCGAGGCCAGGGACCTCTATCTTTCCATAAACCTCTATTATCTCGGCCCACTTGAACGGGGGGATCGACTCATCATCGAGCACCTCGGCCCTCCTACCATTGATGCTTATGAGTGAGGAGGGCTTGGCCCCGAGCCTCCACAGGGTCTCAACGAGGGGGTCTGGCACATTATTTACTGGTTCGCCAGCCCCCAGCCTCGGGGCCTGGGAGAGCATCTTCTTCAACACGTAGTAGTCGCTTGTCTCGAACACGACTATGTCTGTACCTCTACGGTAGTAGGGTGGCTCGAGCCATTCCTCGACCCATGCCTTCCTGACGTACCGGGAGCTCATAAGGTCTCTGGCCAGGTTCTCCGGGGGAACCCATGGCCTGATATATCCTCTGAACCCCGGGTCTATTCTCACACGGATAATTCTATCCCTGTCTTTCAGGACTAGATCTAGTCCACCCCCATGCAGGGGGAACGCATCGAGGAGCCAGCCCCGGGGCATATTTCTTCCTCACTGGTATTATTGATCATTCATCCTATTATCATTTTTCATCAGCCATGTTAACGTCCTGAAGCCCGACAATCCTCCTAAGCATGTGGAGGACTATTATCTCGAAGGGGTCGGGAGGAGGTGAGACGTGGAGGTAGGCCGTGATGGTCTCCTCGATACCATCGAGGAGGGACTCGAGGACGGCTGCTTCGCCGCGGGGCAGATACCTGATCGTCTTCTTGATCCTCTCTAGCTCCCTATAGACAGCCATTCTGTAAGACGGCGTTGTACGCCCCACGGCCCCCACCCCTCAAGCAGTTCTAGCGGGAAAGAAGAGCAGAGCCCCTCCCGTGGCCCAGGATACTTCCTCAGATAGAGGTAGCCTCTATCACCCCTTCTCCTGAGCTCCACCAATACATGGACGCTGTGGCTATGATACTTGCCTCCCTCAGCGATTCTTCCCAGCCTGCTCTTCGTGTTAAACAATACTATCCTGAGCCTCCCCGATAACCTGCGGAGAACCCCCACAATCCTAGTAGCTTCGCGATAGCCTCTAAGACTCTGAGCAATGAATGTGAACGGGTACTTGACCACGAGCGTCCCGGAAGCGTTCTCGAGGGTCTCTAGAACACCTATCAAGTCATTAGTACGGAAAGCTCTCGAGACCATGATGTTATCGATACTGCCCCCGAGCCTCCTGGTGAGCCTAGAGACAAGGTAGGGGTCTAGGCCGCCGAAATCCGTGTTGATTACAAGGTATACTGTATCATACCTGCTCCTGAACGCCACGGTATAATGCATCACTAGTTCAATTATTCTATTGTCACCGTAGAACTCTATCATCCAGTGCCTCGGCACATGCCCTAATGCATCATCGATGATACTGATCCCTGTAATCACAGCTTATCCCTCATTGATCATTAAAACACTATAATAGGAGGAGAGTACGCCGAAACTATTCTTTCACTATTATTTGCATAATTATTCAGATAAAACGATATAATCATCTAGAAACAAGAGAAACACGAGGTAAACACGCATGAATAGTCAGGAAATAGCGGAGCTCTTAAAGAATATGAGCAAGAAAGAGAAGAAGTACGCCGAAGAACTCAATAATCTTTCAGAGAAGTTCAGACATCCGGTCCTCCAAGCGCTGATCAGAGGCATAGCCAAGGATAGCGAGAAGCATAGCATTTTCTATGCTGCACTAGCCAAGCTGGTCGGGGATATACAGCCGATGATAACCGAGGAAGAGCTAAGGATTATCAAGGAGGGGCTCGAGAAACACATAGAGACCGAGGCGGAAATGATCGAGTTTACACGCAGACTAGCGGGAGAAACAAGCGATCCTAGGCAGAAACTTATTCTCCTAGCCATATATGAGGACGAGGTCAAGCATCACAAGATACTGCTTGACATACACAGGAACATCGCGGAGAAAGAAGCGTTCACCGAGGAACAACTATGGGATTCTGTATGGAAGGACAGCCCATGGCACGGTGCCCCTGGGGGTTAGGGCTCTGGGAGTCTAGTGGCTTCTCATCAGTAGTTTTACCGGGTATTTGGTGCCTGTAGGCAAGTCCTTGAGTACTTTTGGCGGGTATCATGAGTGTTATAACGGTGTTAATGCAATTATTATATCTCTACATAGTAGGACTATGTACAATATGGTTCAGGTAAACCTATCTTCAGCATAGTAGTGGTCATGAAGAGGAGACATGGTGTTTTCAATACTGCTAGAATAATTATTGGTGACTCCACATCAATATCATTAATATACCTCGCGTATAACTTAACACTACAACCCCCCTACCCAAGAAGGGTTGTTCTCTACGTTTTCCCATCCCTTCCCTAGTCCTAATAATCATTGAGTACTTCGGGAGGAATAAAAAAGCGGGATGGAGTAGGCGAAAAACGATACTTGTTTTTCGATTTAGTCTATACTGTCTTGATCACCTAGGGCTATGGTTTTACATTGTTTTTCACACAGGGACTCATGAACGGGGATGTTTCCTGGCTAGGCACTATGTGTCCTGGTAATAGGGGGAACTCTTATCGTTGCTTTTACGCCTCTCACTATGTATTTGGTACTTGACCTAATCGCATCACTGGCTCAGCGTCACAGGGAGAAACGCTTAGATCTCTGTGGCCTGAGAACTTAAGAGCTTAGTTTTAGGGGATTAGGGTGATTTATTTGTTGTCTTATTGCATGTTCAGGGTCTCTACCAGACTCTTCTACCTCTACCATCTGATATTCATATATTTCATTATGTAGTATTGGTTTTTGTATAACTTTGTTCACTTCGAGTGGTCTACGATGAGTGCTCTTGTTGGTTTGTTTTTAGGTGGTATTTATTTTATGGCTTTGAGTAGTATTGGGGGAAAGGATGCATGGTTTGTTTCAGCCCTTACACGGTTCTTCATAGCCCTTCTTAGGGGTGGGCTCTGCCTGGGGTCCTCATCACTTTCGAGTCTATATTATTGCTATCCTTATCCCTTGTTATTTATGGTTCCTCCACGACATAGTTGGGAACGGTTTCTGGTAGGCTTGTTTTTGTTGCTGTTATCTTGTTCAGGGGATCCTATGTGTTATGACTAGTAGTGCTATTCCGACTGGTAGTAGTATTGTTGGGCTTGTGATTCCTACTGCAAATAATATATAGAGTATTATCCTTATGCCTGCTGCTGTGATTGCGTATGGTATCTGTGTGTTTACGTGGTCTATGTGGTCTGCTCCGCTGAACATTGA
>JALWQP010000132.1:6511-13796 GCA_027083045.1 Desulfurococcales archaeon | reverse complement strand
ATGTGTATCACAGACAGCTCTTCATTGATCTCCATGAAACCCGGTGTTACCATGTTGTCCGGATGTAATGCTTTCCATACAGCACGGATTTTTCTCTCATCTTCAACTCTTATTCTGAAATATGCTTCGAACAAACATACTCAACCTCATATTTCACACAATTGTAGTTCATCACAGGTAGATAATGTATACTCAATATCTTTTCCGACACGAAGTAGTTCTCTTAGAACAGTAATATTGCGTCCATTACTGATTATACTTACCGGCTTCTGATTTAGCAATCCTAGGCTCCTTAATATGTCTACATATATATCGGGTCTCTCAATGCGATCGGTATCTATGCTTCTGCCACTTAACCATAATCTTATTCCATGTGAAATTTCATTTGCAAGCATGTCTATATAATAATCGTAGAGCGAGATAATGCTGTATAGGATATTAGGATCAAGTGATAAATTGGATAATAAGTTCACAGATCCTTGCTCTAGCGATTCGTAGATTATCAAAGAACCAAGCGTTTCAAAACTTTCAAGCCGAGTATCTCCTATATAGAAGTAGTATGTGAATCCTATGAGTTTCAATAGGATGGTTTTCCGCGTATTTTCATCTATTTCTAATGCTTCATAAAGAGCTGCTGCGAATTTCTTGGCCCTCTCTGGCTCCTCTTCGAGGAATATTGAAGATGAATTCAATGATTCGACGTTTTCTGTGTTGAATAATTTCTTTAGAAAGGCCAGTACTTGATCGCGCTCGCCAGTTAGGCCTGGAAGGAATGGTATTAGTGTACGAGTAATCATTTCAACCAAACTTCTTTTCCTCCAGCCCCAGAATCTGAAACCAAAGTCTATCTCGGCTTTATCGTTGTCAATAAGTTCCTGTAGAAACTTCTTTTCAGTCCCCTGGAAACCTTCTTTGCCTAGATCTCTCTCCCTGTAAATCCCTGCTAGGATAGCCAAGATCTTGTCGTAATCTGATACTATCCAATAGTTTTCAAGGCCTGTAACAATGTATGAGGATAGACTGCTATCCTGTTTATCCCATACGAGTTCTTGGCACCACTTTTTCGCCTGTGATGGCCTAGGAATATTGAGAAGTATTGTCGGTTCATCGGTCTCTAGACATGTTTTTACATCAAGGTTTATTACAGTATGTATGTCGTGTTCACCGAGATTTCTTGCCAGAATACTTGCAGCAATCAATGAATCAATATCAGTGAGTGGTACTATTCTCAAGAAACCATATTCACGGGCAGTATTGATAAGTACGGGTATACTCTTCTCCAAGAGATACGACCCTTGTATTTATATATTATATTGCTAATTCCATTATTGGCTTGCAAAAATATCTTAGTATCTTTGCTTGTTATTATGGTTTTAGAACGAATTTATTTATATTGTAAAAATAGCCGTGTAGCAGCGCTAGATGTAGCTTGATACTATTAATCTTGCCTGTTCTGGTGTATACTTCCAGTCTGGTGGCAGTCTTCCTATTCTCTTATAGTATTTTACTAGCCTATGTATCTTAGACTCTAGATCCATTAATCCTTTTTTAGCATGGTAATCCTTCGGATGTTCTTCTAGATGTCTCCTAAGGTTAACTGCTTTCTTCATTAGGAATAATAGGTCTTCAGGTATTGGTAGGTTAGCACCGTGTTTTTCAAGTATTTTCACTAGTTTTTTGCCCGTTACTTGCTTGACTAGGGGTATCCCGTACTGGTCGCGAAGTATTATTCCGATCATTGATGGTGTATAGCCCTTCTTAGCTAGCTCTACAACAAGTAGTTCTACATCGTTAGGGCTCATATCGAGTTTTAGCCATTTTGGCGGTCCAGCCCTAGCCGGTCGTGTTGAGTGTGATTGTCCCTTGTCTCGTTTCTTGTTCACGGCTAAGCACCAGTATTGTTTTATTCCTCACCTATCCCGGTTAATAGTTTACGGGGCATTTAAATTTATGTCGGACAATGCTTCTAATAGCTTTCTTAGCTTATATAATGCTTTTCTCACAGCTTTTGCTCGGTGTGAGAAAACGTTTTTCTTGTTAACACTCATTTCTGCAAAGGTTCTTTCTTCTCCCAAGGGGATGAATATAGGATCGAAACCAAATCCTTTATCTCCTCTTTTTTCGTAAGCTATGCTTCCTCTACACTCCCCTCTCTCCACAATGATGAACGGTGGATATATTATGGTAACCACCGATCTAAATGTCGCATATCGCTCAGTCCTGTTCATCATTAATTTTAGTATTCCATCACATCCAATGGTTTTGTATACATAGCTACTATATGGGCCGGGAAAACCGTTTAGTGCGTCAATGAATAGACCCGCATCTTCGATCATTAGGGGTTTCTTCAAATATTTATATGCCTCGATTGCTGCTGTTATGCTTATGTCTTCGAGACTATCTGATTGGATCTCTAATTTGTATCCAGGCTTCATCACTGTTTTGAAGCCTAGGCTTCTGGCAATAGGTAATACTTCACTGTATTTGTGTTTGTTACCTGTTATGAATAATATTTCATTTAGGTTACCTATATCTTTCATGTTCCAGCCTCTTTTTCAGCCTTTCCTCAACGTATCTTCCTCTCATCTTAATCTCATGGACTCTGTTCTTAATCTCATGTGCATTTTCCCCATAACCCTCCATATAACCCTGCCAGAAACTTTCAACGAATGATTTGCTTAGCTCTGGTGCCAACGCATTTATACTTCTTTCAATCAGATGTATATCAATAGCATATTCTTCGATATCAGTGCTATATCCTGCAAGTCCGAAATCGATCAGGAAAATACGGTCGATGTTTTTACTATAGAGGATATTTGCTAGAGTGAGATCACCGTGATAAATGTTTAAGCGATGCATTTTTCCCACATATTCGCCGAGACGATAGGCGATCGAATTAACAACATCTTTATTCAGCTGGTAGATCATATCTGATAGCTTCTTACCCGGCACATATTCCATTATGATTATAGAGTTAAATGGATCGACAAAGAGAGGGGCAGGCACTGGTAAGTTTGAAGAATATAGTTTCGAGAGAACTCTTGCCTCTGTTTTTGTCCGTCTTTCCCTAAATAGTTTGTCAAATAATGGGTGTCTATAGGGCTTGCTGATCCTATGCTTAACTATGAGTTTTGTGTTAAAAACCTCCAAAAGATAGATTTTTGCCTCGGCTCCTTCGCCCAGCAGGGTCAGTCTGGAAGCCATGGAAGCTCGACCTCATCGAGACGCCATCTCTGCTTGATAAATGCTTTTTCAGGCTCTATGGTTGTACCGTGCTCATATAGTAGCAGGCCTGTATAAGCAATCATGGCTCCATTGTCTCCGGAAACCTCTGGCGGTGTTCCCTCGTAGCGGGCTCCATGCAGGGCGGCCATTGTATCAAGTTTTTGCCGCAGAACGTTATTGGAAGCAACGCCCCCAACTAACAGAACCTCTTTCTTCCCGGTAAGCAGTAAAGCTCTTTCTGCGACTTCGACGATCATATCGAACGCTGTTTCCCTTAGGCTCAAACAAATATCTCCGAGTTCTTCTCTGGCTTTGATTTTTTCAGCATACTTAAGGCTGGCCGTTAATAGTCCTGAGAAGCTTAGATCTATTCCTTTTACCGTATAGGGTAGATCTATGAAGCTTTGACCCCACTCACTACATATATCAACCTGGTGCTTACCATTGACAACATATGGTGGAGCCAATCCAACCTCGCGTGCAAATGTATCAAGGAGATTACCTAGGGGTATATCTAGAGTTTCTCCAAGAACTCTGTATCTCTTTTTCCTTTGAATAGCGACTAATGTGTTTCCACCAGAGACATATATCACTAGAGGATCAGTGAATCTTGCAACAAATTTGCCTATCTCTATATGAGCGACGGCATGATTAACAGGTATTAGGGGCTTGGAATAATAGGAGGATAAAAATCTTGCAAGGGTTGCACCTACACGTAGACAAGGGCCTAGACCAGGACCCAAAGCCACAGCTATGGCATCAACGTCTTTAATGCTTATTCCAGCTTTATCCAGGGCAGATTTTAGTACGCGTGGGGCCTCCCTGGCATGGTGTAGGGAAGCCTCGCGAGGATGTATCCCTCCCCTGACAGGTATATATTTCGAATACTCATTCGCCAGAATCCTTATCCCATAGTCATTTCGCTGTACAATACCTACCCCAAATGTATGGCTTGTCGATTCGATCCCTATGACTATTGTCAATTCTTATCTACTCTACTTTAATGCTATTAGTATTGGTGCCTAATTAGTTTCTGATTAGGAGATAGTTGAACAGAAAACTACTTGATATCTATTTATTATTTCTTATCTCTAACGTACTCGACATAACCGCATTTGCCGCAGTGCCATCGGGGAATGGGTTTCTTATGGAATGCCATGAAGCTGCCGCATTTGGGGCATTTCTTGTTCTTCGGCTTTATGGTGCCAGTGTTATAATCAAATTCGTATAGTTTGTGTACGTGGGCCACCTAGTTCACCCCATACCCTGTTCTTTCATCATTTGTTCAAGCTGGTAGGACTGAGTTGCATACTCGTTTCTTTTAATTATATGTGGTGGCTCGAATGCTTTTGCTCTCTCAGGGCTATCGTATATGTGGACTTCAGCATTAGAAACGCCCATACCATACTCTGTATCTATTCTTCTCACATAAACTCTTTCAACATTTACACCATATGCCTTAGCGAGCTCTACACGTATGAGCCCTCTAGAAGGAGTTGTTCGGCCTATATGTGCTATTCGTACAATGATCTCTTTTCTCTTAATTAGCGGGTTATACCATTCTTTTACTATCTCGGCGGTGTAATCCCCTAATTGTAGCTGTTTTCCCAAACCATTATCCCCCTATCTCATTTTGTTTATCTCTCATTATGGTTCCGGTACTCACCTTATTTAAGAACACTATGTCTGGTTTAAATCTTTTAAGTAATCGACGTGCTTTAATGGTATCCGAACACGTAATAACCACTCCATAACCGGGGTATCCATATATGATTATTTTTTTCTCATTGGCCAGTGAGATGGTCATTGTCAGTAGATCCTCTTCTCCATACACCATGTATTTTTTCTTCTTCAATATTGTAAGGGTTCTAGAGTTCTGGGACACTGTACCTCGAGGATTAATGATCAGAATAGAATTGCTCAGATCTACGTCCGGGTGCTCATATTTCTTTGTTCTACGTGTTTTGAAATCGATTACTCTGATGTCTCCGCGGAATTTTTGTGATACTACATCGCCTATTAGGTAATCGCCTCTTATATTGCATGTAAATAATGTCCCTGCTCTTTCACTAATGATTAATGTTCCGTGAGGATAAGCGAAGTAGCTCCGTAGAGTAGTAGGTAGCTTTAAAACAGGTATAGGTATTTTGGGGTTATGCAACCTTGATCGCGTATCTACCTGGTTTTTCTATCCCAAGCATTTTAGCGACTAGGGATTTTTCGGGATCGATTATTATTACTACTCCTTCCCACTCGTCAGTAAAATCGTTAGAACCACACACCGGACATATTTCTACATCTTTATCCACTAGAGCTTTGCATTTCCTGCATGCTTTGAATGGTTTTCGCTTGATAGGCAAATATTATCACCCTCTCTTCTTGAGCCATTTGAGGTTGCCTAGATATGGTTGTCTCATTGTCAGTTGGACTCTTAGGCCTTTGCCTGGAAGCGGTGCAACGTTGTAAACTCTTGCTCTTACTATGTCGCCTTTTTCAATCATTCTCTTAGAGTCTCTGAGTAGAAGTGCAGGACGTGTGGGATCATATTCTATTCTCTCGTCTGCTATCTGGTTAATGTATACGAATCCATCAGACGCTCCCAGGTCAACGAATACACCGTTTTTAACAACAGTATTTACTTCTCCCTCCACGACCTCTTTGACGAAAGGATAGAATGCAAGGATGGTAAATTCTACTTTATGATATGTTGCACCATCTCCGGGTATTATCTTTCCTTGGGGATCAACGTCGACGTCAAATACTGTCACTATAATGCCCATATTTCTTGTTATTACGCCTTCATACTTTCTTCTCAGCTCCTCCCACGCCGCGATATCGAGTGGTTTTCCGAACTTGTCAGGCGGTATTCTCACTACGTCTCGAACCCTGTAGATTCTATAGACCAATTCATTCCACCGTAATCCATCCTTGTTTAGACACAAGTATTATTTACAGTTGAATAAAAACCTAACAAATATAATGATTTATGCAGTGGTTAATACTCTATTCCCTCTACATCAACCATCATTTTTTCTTCACGGAGATATATTTCGGGTATACCTTCTTTTCTAAGCTTTTTACGTAGTTCTCTATCATTTGTTGCAACGCCACATTTGTTTTCTTTAGCGTAGTATAGGATTAGATCATCTGTAGACATATTTTTTATCTCTATATTGATTACTTTACAGTACATACGCGCTATTTCTAGTGCAAGCCTTGCTGGTTTTGATATGCTAGGCTTATTGGCTTTTGCAAGTTTTTCGAGCTCTTTTATAATCGGTGTTAGCACGATATAGTCGGGCTTAGTGTCGATTATGTCCTCGATCTGTTCAAAAACATTGATTCCACGGGCAACAGTCATTAACATATTTGTATCTAACACTATACATGGTCTTTTCTTCACGGTTTCGCCTCCTCTACGATGCCCCAGCCTGTCAGCCTCCAGCGTCCTACCACTCTCCTGCTAATGGCTATTCTAGACCCTTCCCAGGCAACGACAGGATCTCGTAGTTTTAGCTCGATATAGTCGCTGGTTACCTTCATCACTATGGCTAATCGAATTGCCGTTCCTGCGGTAATAACTATTATTTCACGGGGCTGTATGGGTTTTACCTGCACCATTTCTTTCATTCCGACAACACGCTGGAGTAATTTATAGTTTACCTTCAGATATGTGACGGGCTCCGGTACTTTCCCTGGTATGCCTACGACATTTCCCACCAAAGCATCAGCTTTCGTTAATGAAGGATCTAGCTTTGTGCCTATCGCTAATAGTCCTCCTGGTTTTGCCTCTTCTACTTCTAGGTTTCCGAACCTAAGTGATACGACCTCTGTCACTATGGGTTCGTACTCATAGCGACCAGGTGCTATAGGTTTTCTTACACCAGGTCTTATTTCGACCTCGTCACCAATTCTAAGCACTCCTTGCATCAGAGACCCGCCGATAATTCCTCCCTTTAACTCATCGGGGTTTGTACCTGGTTTGTTCACGTCAAAACTTCGTACAACATACATTAATGGCGGTTTAGATAGTTCTCTCTCTGGTGTTGGAATGTAATCT
>JALWQP010000132.1:0-6501 GCA_027083045.1 Desulfurococcales archaeon | reverse complement strand
ATTCTTCGATTGCTTGGAGCAAGACATCTATGTTCGCTTTATGAAGCGCACTAACAGGTATTATGGGGGCATTTTCAGCCCATGTGCCTTTCAAGAACTCCCGTATTTCCTTATAGTTTTTCTTTGCTTGTTCCTTGGACACGACATCGATCTTGTTCTGCACGACTACTAGGTTTCTAACACCGATAATGTCTAGTGCTACAAAATGCTCGAGAGTCTGTGGCTGGGGGCAGGGCTCGTTTGCTGCGATTACGAGGAGGGCTCCATCCATAAGTGCGGCTCCGCTGAGCATTGTCGCCATGAGAGCCTCGTGTCCAGGAGCATCTACATAGCTAACTCTTCTCAGTAGATGTGACTCCGAACCGTCCGGACATATTGGTTCCGTAGTATATGCTTCTGGAGGCTCTAGCCGATCACAATAGGCTATGTTTCCATCAGCATAGCCCAGCTTAATAGTCATTCCTCTTTTGAGCTCCTCGCTGTGTCTCGCAGTCCATATCCCTGTAAGTGCTTGTACCAGTGTTGTCTTCCCGTGATCAACGTGTCCTACTACTCCGATGTTCACTTCGGGTTGTTTTTCTTCCCAAGGCAAAACGTACTCACCCCAAATACGATTCTATATGTATTAAACATATTTTTATGATAGGTTATAGGAAAAATAGTAGAGCTTCTAGCTTCTCGGATTACTGTTACTATCTATGTGTATGATTACGTTACTTGTACACGATCTTGGTGTTTATCTGAACTATATCTTCGGTGATCATGTTTCCGCGCACCATTTTTCTACGGCGCTCACCTTTTTCACGTGGATGGAATCCTGGCGGACCTGATAGAAGCACTCTCTTCTTAACTCCACCCATAACGTCGGGTCTCATCGGAAAACCACTGTTGTCACTCCCACCGGTTATCTGGATTTTAACGCCCTTGAGCCCCACAAGCTCTCCATCGAATACGTCACCTATTCTTAAACCAACAATTCTCTTTGTACGTTCATCATTGACGCGTATCTGCCATGCACGTGCTCTGAAAATCTCGCCTTCTAACTCGTTGGTTCCAGTCTTGTTCACAAGAAGCTCAGCATTAACGTGCGCTTCTGTCTCAGGAACATTATTGTCTATTACAAGTCTCCCAGTTATCTTGACTTTATCCTTCGTGTCAGGCTTGATCATCCTTATAGTGGCTATCCCATGTACAGCCTTTATCTTCTCAGCCAGTTTAGCGTTAACCTTAATTAATGGTAGCTCGAAACCTTCTTTCATTTTATCATTATACTCAATCTCGGCGTCACCGACGACCTTGACCTTCTCTGTAATTTCTAATTTGGGCGCTTCCGGATCGGATATAACTATCTTGAAGTCAGCCATTTCTTTTCACCACCAGTTGCCCGGTGGTTGTTTCAAACCTATCGGTATATAGGGGTATTTATATTGCTAGGTCTAACCAGTACAGGCTTAATAACATACTTAGTATATAAAGGCGTTGGAACATAGGCGGATAAGGGGATGGTCATCATGTCAAGTACTGGAAAAAACACCAAGCAATGGATGAGACAGCCAATAGTTGTTGTTCTGGGGCATGTCGACCATGGTAAAACCACCCTACTCGACAAGATAAGAGGTACAACTGTCGCCAAGAAAGAGCCTGGTGAGATAACACAACATGTGGGTGCGAGTATTGTTCCGGCATCTGTACTGGAGAAGGTAGCAAAGCCCCTAAGGAAATACTTCCCAAAGCTCAAAATAGAGATCCCGGGCCTGTTATTTATTGATACTCCAGGCCATGAACTGTTTACTAACCTGCGTAAAAGAGGGGGCAGCGTAGCCGATATAGCGATCCTAATAGTAGATGTTTTGGAGGGTTTCCAACCCCAAACATGGGAAAGTATAGAGATACTTAAGGAAAAAAGAGTACCATTCATTGTGGCAGCAAACAAGATTGACCGTCTATCGGGATGGCGTCCGAACCCCGACACTCCTTTTCTAGAAACTATTAGGAAGCAGGATCCACGGGTAGTTAGCAGACTAGATGAACTGATATATAGGCTTGTGGGCCAATTATATGAGGCAGGATTTATGGCTGAAAGATTTGATCGCGTGAAAGACTTTAGAAGAACAGTTGCCATCGTGCCTATTTCTGCTAAGACAGGAGAAGGTGTTCCGGAGTTACTTGCACTCCTAGTAGGTCTAGTACAGCAGTTCATGAAGAAAAAACTCATAACTAGCAACGAGCCGGCCAAGGGCGTTGTTCTCGAGGTTAAAGAGGAGCCAGGACTCGGAACAACAATAGACGTAATTATCTACGACGGTATCCTTAGGAAAGGAGACATAATAGTTGTTGGTGGTAAAGGTGAAGTCATAGTGACTAAGGTCAGAGCACTCCTAATGCCACGACCTCTGCAGGATATGCGTGCACATGAGGGTAAGTTCAGACAGGTAGAAGAAGTAGTCGCAGCTACCGGTGTCAAGATATCGGCCCCCAATCTTGAAGGGGTGCTTGCAGGATCACCAATATTTGTAGTGCCTAGCGAACAGTTAATCGAAGAATACAAGAAAAAAGTAATTGAAGAGATAGAATCTATCAGAATTAAGACAGACAACATAGGTGTGGTTGTTAAAGCCGATACTCTAGGCACACTCGAAGCCGTTGTTGAAGCGCTCAAAAGAGAGAACATACCGGTCAGGCTCGCAGATGTAGGACCGGTATCGAAGAACGATATTATCGAGGCCTCCGTCACGCTTAAACAGAACAAGCTATATGGTGTCGTCATAGCCTTTAACGTCAAGATCCTTCCCGAAGCAGAGGAGTTGGCAAGACGTGAAAGTGTAAAAATATTTGGGCATAATGTCATCTATAGATTGATCGAAGAGTATACAAAGTGGGTAAGAAAGATAAAAGAAGAGGAGAAACGCAAGGAACTAGAATCTCTTGTACGCCCCGGCAAAATAAGGATACTCCCGGGCTATGTGTTTAGGAGAAGTAACCCAGCTATCGTAGGCATCGAAGTACTTGGCGGTGTGATAAAGCCGGGATACCCGGTAATGAGAAGTGATGGTCTTAGATTAGGAGTTATAATGCAGATCAGAGATCGTGACAACGTCTTGAGAGAAGCCAGGGTAGGTCAAGCCGTCGCAATAAGCATTAGGGGCAAGATACTGGTTGGTAGACATGTTGATGAAGGAGATATACTCTATACTGACATACCCAAGGAACACGCACAGCTATGGCTAACCAAGTATAGAAGCGAATTGAGTGACGACGAGAAAATGGTGTTGAACGAGATAATAAAGATCAAGAAGAAACAAGATCCGTTCTATGGTTTGGTGTTCTAGCTGATCACCAGTCAATTATTTCTTCTTCGCTAAATATAACCCTAATCTCTCTTTCAGCGCTCTCTGAACTATCGCTGGCATGTACTACATTCTCTGACTTTGAGAGAGCGTAGTCGCCCCTGATAGTCCCAGGAGGTGCTTCCCTACCGTCAGTAGGTCCTATCATTAACCTTACCACAGATATTGCCTTATCTCCTTCAAGAACCATTGCTATTATCGGCCCAGACGTCATGAATTCTATTAGGGACTCAAAGAACGGTTTCCCTCTATGAACGGAATAGAATTCCTCGGCTTTCTCTCGAGTAAGCCACAACATTTTCAGAGCTTTGATCTTGAGTCCTTTCTTTTCGAACCTCGATATTATCTCACCTATAAGCTTTCGACGTACACCGTCAGGTTTTATAAGAACCAATGTACGCTCCATGTTTTTCACCAGTAATATGACGTATTATTTTTGAGTTCTAGAATATTTTTCGGTAAGGAATAGGAGTTGTTTACTCAAATACGGTATTATTGGTGATGATAAACAGGATATATTGAAACAGCTTATCTCATCTGCTTACCGTACTTCAGCGTCCACTTTAGCTTTCTAGGATCTCTCCTCAATACCAAGTAGTTCTTATAACATTTCCTGCTACAGAACCATAGAATGGAACCATCATTGAGAACATACATTAGCCCTGTACCAGGCTCTATTTCCTTGCCACAGAAGCTGCATCGTGTTAGCCTTGGCAATTCTTTTCACCTTTCCATATCATCTTGTCAACTACGGAGTGGTTTAGGATTTTTATCCTTTTAAGCTTTGCCACAAATCTTATAAAAATGGCTTCTCTGGTAAGTATGAGTGAGCTAGGATTAATGATATAAAATAATGGTGTTTACCATGTCGGAGGAGAAAAACAAGATCTATGTTGAGCAGCCAGAAATTAATATAACAGAAGAGATAGGCTTCCCAGCAGAAGTTATACAAATTATTGGTAGAACAGGTGTTACTGGCGAGATCACTCAGGTCAGAGTTAGAGTACTTGAAGGAAGAGATAAGGGTAGAATAATCACTAGGAACGTTAAAGGCCCTGTACGGCTAGGCGATATCTTAATACTGCGTGAAACCGAGCGTGAGGCTAGAAAGCTCTCTGGTAGACGATAAGAAATATTTTATTGAGTATAACTCATTATCTCTAGATATTAGTGGAAAGGTGTTTGAACAGGGTTCTTCTTTATTGTCCAAGAATAAAGGATAGAATAATAATGGTTTTTAAAAAGCTTTATGAGTGTTAGATATATTCTTTATATTAAAATCACTTAGCGGCTTTAGCCTTGAGCTCCTGTACCTGCCTAATTATTTCTTCTACGAGGTCCTTAGCTCCAGCAGGATCAATTATTGCTGCACTAGCTGCTGCAACCTCTATTCCAGCAACTTCGCCTAGCCTCTTCTTGCTGGGTACGTAGACGTAGGGTATCTTCTTTTCCTCGCATAGGAGGGGTAGGTGCGCAACGATCTCTGGCGGGTCAACGTCTTCTGCTATTGCAACAAGTTTTGCTAGTCCTCTCTCTACAGCCTTGGTTGTTTCGTTGGTGCCTTTCTTTATCTTGCCGCCTGTTTCTCGCGCCTTCTTGAATGCTTCATATACCTTTTCAGCCAGTTCTTCGGGTACCTCGAATCTTACATAAAATGGTTTGGACACGCTTCATCCTCCTCCCGGTTAGGTCGTCTGGTCTAAAGCTACTGTCTATATCTAGGTATATTAATGTTTTGATAATTTATGTATGTGAGAATATTGCTATAACTTTGTCTTCATTAATAGAATCTATTCTAGCAAACCCAACCCTATATAGCTGTATGTGATTACCTGGTTTTTCTCGGTCAATAACATTTTTCTCTACGAGCATGTAGCTTCTCCTTACCTTCATAGCCTCAGGTATGACTAGCTCTAGATTAGCGCTCTCGGCTGGTAATACCCATTGAATAATCGGTGCCCGCAGCTTCTTTGCATCCTCATATGATATGCTATGTAGATTTAATACGGCGATAATTTGATCTTCTGCGATCTCTATATTTTCTAGAACAAAATTACCGAGTCCCATCAGTCTCACTATTTTCTTGTTAATGAACCGTTTGAGATCATTAGCTGAAAATGCTACTGTGGAATTTGGTTTAATGATATATTCATAATAATCATTTTTATTAAGATGACGTGGAATTCTAGCTTTTATATTGGTGGAGAAGCCCTTAAGTATGGCGTATACTGGTTTTTCGACACCCATGTATCTTGTGGCAATGGGATCGATTATTGACCTATTAATCGAGGCTAAATTCACGTAGCTTATATGTGCGTCTATCGCTTTTGTTCCTACATCCTTTATAATTTCCCATAATGCTTCTCTAACTATTCCTCTTCTTCGAAGCCCAGATATTGTGCCGAATCGTGGATCGTCGTATGCCTCTATTCCCTGCTCTCTAACTAGTGCTCGCATCTTAGATTTACTCAGTATTACGCCTTCTAAGCTTAGTCTTCCGAAATGTATTGTTTCCGGGTATTTCCAGCCCATATGATTGTATAGATAGCTTTGCTTGATCGTATTGCTTACATGCTCCTTAGCTCTGAGAATATGTGTTATGCCCATAATATGATCGTCTACGGCTGCCGCGAGGTTATAGGTGGGCCATAAAATGTATTTCTCGCCGACAATCGGGTGAGGAGTCTTTGTTGTATCTATTATTCTTGCTGCAACCCAGTCTCTAACGCTAGGATCAGGATGTGACAAATCAGTCTTAACCCTTATTACAGCTTCTCCTTCACCATAATGACCTCCAAGTATCTTGTCAAGCTCTTCTAGCTGGGTCTCAATAGGCAGGTTTCTGTGTGGACATGGTTTTCCGGAGTCTCTATATTTTTTGAATTCACTAGCCTCACATTTATCAACATAAGCTCCTCCTTTCTCGATGAGCTCATAGAGTATATCATAGAATATGGGTAAGCGCATGCTCTGAATGTATTCCTCATCCCATTTTATCCCAAGCCATCTAAGGTCCTCCTTTATACGCTCATATGCTTCTGGGAATGATGCTTTTGTCCGCGGATCAGTGTCTTCGAAGCGAAGTATCATCTTACCCTTATACTTTTCTGCGTACCAGTAGCTCAGTAGAGCTGGGCGTGCATTGCCTAAATGT
>JALWQP010000131.1 GCA_027083045.1 Desulfurococcales archaeon | reverse complement strand
CTTGTCTCCCGAGGGGTTTAGCCCGCCGCTCCCAAGAGCCCGACGCCGCAGGCTACTCACCCGGGGACGCCGGGCAGCGATTCAAGGATTGTCTGCCCGGACCGGGGGCGGAGCCCCGAGATTCGAGTGTAAACCCCTGAGAGCCCCGGACCGGGTGGGGCCTACCTATCCATGGCGCTCACTACGGCCCCCGTGGATTATTACCCTTTCCTGGCGCCTAGTCATAGATTGTGTGGTTTTATGCTCCTAGTTCTCTCTAAGAAAGGAGGATGAGTTGTTTCTGGCTCGGTTAGGAGAACGGTCTTCATCCCCGTTATTGCACGGGTCTGTTTACCGTCGTTTCGTCACCGCCATGTTTTTCTTTATTATAGTATCGAATAACTCTATATAACGTGTCTTCGGAGTATTTGTTGGTGGGTGTGTTGAAGGGACTAGGCAAGATATTGTTGATGATGAGGCCTCCAAACAGCTTCATGACAGGTATAGGCGTTATATTCTCCTACATGGTCTATGCCGGCAGGCCTCCCCCACCATTACTGGCGGTCATAGGTTTCCTGACAGGCTACCTTGTCTGCGGAGGCAGTATGCTGATAAACGATTACGTGGACAGGCTTGTCGACGCGGTAAATAAGCCCTGGAAACCCCTGCCCAGCGGCCGGGTTTCCCCCAGGATGGTGCTCTGGTCCAGCCTGGCGTGTTTCACAATACCAGTATTACTGAACCTTCTGGTTTCTCCCGGCACCGTCCTTGTGGCGATAACATATGGTTTCATAGGGTACCTGTACAGCTACATGAGGCGGCACTGGTGGAGCCACTACCTCGTAGGGCTATCCACTACGGGACCGATAATATACGGTTACGTGGCGGCCGGAGCCTCGGCGGAATACCTGGTCTTCACCATCATGTTCGCGGCGACCATGACCCTTATATCGACCTCTAGGGAGTTCGTAAAAGCAATGCAGGACGTGGAAGGAGACAAGAGGTATGGGTACGTGACAGCAGCTATAATGTTCGGGCCAAGGAGAGCGGGAGCACTATCAGTAGCACATGGTGTGGCAGGGCTGGTTATCGGTTTGGCGGCAGGCATAGTGGCCGGGACAAGTATATGGTATGAAGCCCTACTGCTCCTCGCGGGAATAGCGTTCACGCGCGAGGCCATGATAGCCTATAAGAATCCCTGGGACAAGACACTGCTGGAAAAAACTAGGAAGAGAATGCTGGCCTACATGATGTTAGGGCTAATAGCTTTCTGGCTCAGCACCCTCCCGCCAAGAATACCCGTCTAGACACCGAATATCTCGTTAACCATCGACTTGTACCGATGAATACTCTCGGTAGCCAGTGGATCCAAGCCCCTCATCCTCGCTAGCCTCACACTGGCGAGACCCATGACGAGACTACCATACATGAGCTTCTCGAGATCGCTCGCGCCCCTAAGCTCCAGTACTTTGACAGGGAACCCCAGGCCTTTGTACGTGTCTATCATGAAGTCCACGAGCCTAGAGCCAGCATCATCACCGGGGTCCTTAACAGCCAGGACACAAGCGGGGAACCTATAGGGCTTCTCATACCCCACAATATCGTTGTGCATCCACTCGGGGGCAACATCGACCTTAACAGGGATCTTCGAGTTCTCGTTGAACTCGTTCTTGCCACGGATCAGAAGCGCCTCCCATGGACTATGACCAGCAATGACCAGTAGACCCCTAGAAGACTCTATGAAATCAGCTATGTCGTAGGCGGTATTCATGGCATCCCTCATGATGTCGTCGAGGAACCCAGCAACACCCTCAGCCTCACCCCTAGATACGACGCCGAGACCGGACGCGTCAAGCACTGATAGTATGGCGAACAACATGCTGGGCAGAGCAGTACGGGGAGCAACGTCTTTCACGACGCTGACGAACGGGATATTCTTCTCAACGGCGAGCTTCTCGAGCAAGCCATCGCTCGACACAACAACTATTCTAGCACCAATACGGAGCGCCTTATCGACGGCCAGCCTAGTCTCCAAAGTGTTGCCACTATAACTTATAGCGAAGACCAGGTCATCCGACGATATGGTTCTCGGCAACAAGTGTGATTTCGACACAATCACCGGTAAACCACCCCTCAGGCTCGAGAGCATCGCCAAGTAGTCGCCGACAACACCGCTTCCACCCATGCCCAGAACCCCGATTACATGGTACTTCCCGGGGACACCGACCTCTCCCCAGCGGCGAACAATATCCATTATCTGGTCCTTCCAGCTAAAGTACAGCTCCTCCAAGATGTTACACCCCTAAACAATTGTTTAGTACATATCTAGTATATACAGGCAACCACAAAAACAAGACTGGGGGAACACGCGGAGATGGTGCTCGAAGAGCTGCTCGAGGGGAAATGGATCATAGAGTGCCATGAGGCCTGGTTGAAAGCTGCAATAACAATACACCTAGCAAGGCATCTCGCGGGGAAAAACGAGGCACTACCAGTCATAGACTACCCGGGAATACTATACAGGATAGAGGCGAGCCTACCGGAAAACATAGTACTACTAAAACATCCAGTACAGGATATACATCGCCTAGTGATAATAGAGCCCAGAGCAATCAAGACATATCACGTCCTCCCAGAAAACACGGTTATCCTTACAAGCCCGAGAACGATACGCAGACTCCCCAGAGACTGGTTTAGGGCCAAAATAAAAAGGGTAACGGGGCATGAGTACATCATACAAGGAGACATAAACGAGAGGATAGTGCTGCTCAACAACCTCGAAATAAAAACAGTGGAAGCACCACCCGGTATCAAAGGCGAAGCACTCGAAATACTTAGGAACGCAATAATAGATTATGGCGAACTAACCATTAAAGACGCAATAATAATACTTGCCCATGAACTAGGAATAGATAAGGGTGAGGCGAGAAAAATACTGGTAGAACTAGCCAGAAAAAGATACATTAGAGTAGAACACGGCCACGTGTATCCTCTATGATTTCCTCTCTTTGGCGAGGCTTGGATCGAACAATAGGGGCCTGAGGCTAAGCTTCTTCATCACGATATTGATGTAGTCATATATAATCTCCCTTTTAACACCCATGCGCTCCGCACGCCTAACAACTATTTCCTCGACGATCGAGTACTTCTTGTAGCGCTCATTAAGATCCTTCCACGGGATACCCGTCATAGCCCTGATAACATCCTCGTCCCGGGGTATCTCGCCCTTAAGGATCATGAATGAGATTATAGGGTAGCCGACATAACCCCTATAGATAGTGCCATTATCATTGCTATAGACACGGCCATCAGGCTTTACGACGACATAGTATGTCTTATCACCCCTACTGCTAGTAACAACAGCCTCCTCGTCACTGAGAACCTTTATCCGGCCATCACCTATAGCCCCGGCTGCCTCCAACACCTTTATCCTAGGAGGTTTTCTCAAAGGCTTAAGACCAGGAGAGCCCGACAAGACCTAACCCCTCACAAGCTCAAGTACAAGAGGATCACGGGAAACAATACGTGCAATGCCACTAATCATTTGGCCGACACCGAGCCTCAACAACTCATCATATTTTTCTGGGGGCACCAACAGGTAGAACGATGCCTGCTCACTACCCACACTCCCCTGAACAAAGACAGAGGGTGAATCAAAGCCCTCAGGAGACTCAAAACCAACAATGACACCATCAAACTCGACAGTATCGCCGCCCATAATGAATCCCCACTGATAATCAGTAGTGATAATCATCCATTACAATATTATCTAGCTGGCATCAACTAATTAAAATAACCTATCAAGAATACCCAAGAACACACCATGGGGCAAAGATAAGTTCTTATCCAAACAAAATACAAGAAAAATTATGGAGCACCAATACATGTTATAGAGGATGAATACTATGTCCGCACCCAAAATAGAGAACGAGCTAAGCACCGGCCTTGTCATCGCAGGCGCTTACGCCGACAAATTACGGAGAACACTATTCGCGCAACTAAGAGACCTGGTGAAGAAGAACAGGGATTTCGCAAGAGAAGTAGCACGCGCAGCAGGAGAAATGAACAGACTCATATACATCATACTGGTAGAAGAGCTGAAAAGCGATAAGGGCGACGTTGTGAGAATAAGGGTCAAATACGAGGTAGACACTGAGAAATGGAAGATCACATGGAAGTATAGCACTCTCAGAATAGAGTACTTCAAGAGGTATCCAGACGAGGAGGTAAAGAAGATCATAGATAAGATCCTCAAGGAGAAACTAGAAGAAGTTCAGGAACAATACAGAGAAGCACCTACAAGAGAAGAAGCAGAAAAGATCCTTAAAGGCGAGGTAAAACCCGAGGAAGAATGGGAGAAAGAAGAAACCATAAAAATAATAGGTTCAACACAACCACTCGAACGCGAGGAAGCTGCTGAGGAAAAGAAAGAAGAGAAGCCGGAAGGAAAAACGGAGGCAGAAACAAGGATCGAACTAGCCAGTGTATTAGGCGGTGCTGACCCGATAGGCGAGACACTTGAGGGGGGCCTTGTTTTCAAAATAGTGAGCACCAACGGGGACAATATCGGCGTAGCATCGGTAGAGCCCCACGCGGGCGGCTATATGATAGACTGTATAATAATACATGGTGGGAAAGCCTATAGGATCCACACAAAAGCTTCTCACCAGCTAAACGAATACATGGAGAATCCATCGCTTCTCCTGGACGAGATAAAGGGAGCCAAACCCGTAACAATAAGCAAAGAAGATGCAGAATCACTGATAAGATCTAAGATGGAGTCTCTCGCCTAAATATCTTTTAATCATCTATTCATAAGCAAGGGGACAAGATAGAGCACCAATATAATGACCAATGCTAAAACCAGTAATATAAAAGCAGTATTTTTATTCTTAGCAAAAACAATCGGTATAGGCCCAACAATTATCACACCACCATAATCAGTGCGGGTCCTCCCCCCACCACTCCTAAGAGCTATGAAGCCGAAGACAATCAGGGCTAAACCTATAATCACAAGAGTTAAGCCGAGATAATAGACGTCGCCAACCATGCCAGCCCACCATGTAGGCGATGGTCAGGCCCGCGCGAGCTCCACATCGCCTAGCGGCTTAGGCCTTGCTAAGCATCTTCATCCCAAAACTAAGTATTGTAGCACACCCGTTAAAACCATATCATGTACCATCAAGATTAGGGGATTAACCAGTATGCCGATACGCATTGATCTCGGCGAAGCACCGGAGGGGCTGCTCGAACTAGAAAACAACGAGATATTGGAGGAGTTCCTATTAGCCCTTGAGGCGGCCGGTGCTAGCCCTGAAACAATAAAGGCTTATAGAGCCGCAATAACCGATTTTCTAGAATACCTCGGTGACAAGCCGCTGAAACAGGTAACCATAAGAGATGTGATCAGGTGGAGGAACCAGAAGCTCAGAAAAGGCTTCAGGAAACCCAGACAAAAAGAAAAAAAGGGTTGGCAGGTAACCCTCCACTACTATACATTGTTCCTTAGAAGGTTCCTTGAATGGTCAGGAATAAAAATAAGGATACCGGGTGTTAAGAAGCCACCGCGAAAAATAGAGGCGCTTAGTGATGACGAGATAGAGAAAATGTATAATGCTGTACGCGATCCTCTGGACAGACTAATACTAGATCTGCTTCTCGACACAGGGCTGAGAAGCAAGGAGCTACTAGGGCTAAAGGTTAAAGACATAGATCTAAACAACCTGGTAATAACGGTTAAAGAAACCAAGTACGGCCGCGAAAGAAAAGTAGTCATAACCCCAAAAACAGCCGAGACCATCCGTTCCTGGATAAAGCTCAACGGGCTACGTCCCGAAGACAAACTAGTAGGTCTAACATATGCAGGCCTATACAAGAGGATAAGAAAGCTCGGTGAAAGAGCAGGTATACCTAGGGAAAAGGCACGCCCACACGTACTAAGACATACATTTGCCACACGAGCACTAAGAAGAGGACTTAGCCTACCATCGCTGCAGAGGCTTCTCGGTCACACAGACATAAAGACAACACAGGTTTACATGCATTTAACGATAGAAGACGTACGTAAAGAATATCTGAGCATTCTAGCAGGCAGTAAGTGTCCTACATGCGGGAGAGAAGTACCACTCGGAGCAAAATTCTGTCCCTACTGCGGTACAAAGATAAATGGTGGTAACGAAGCATTAGCCACCACTTAGCTCGTCCATGACCCTGCCGAGCAGAACCTTCAATACTTCCTTTCCTCTACGATTATGTTTCAAATAATGGGTCACTAGCTCTTCACCATCAGATACTGGGTAATCATCATCATAACTACTAAGGAGATCCTCCAATTTATCATCGAAAACAATGAATATGACATCCTCTACTGGTATGCGCCATTTCTCGCTTGAACGCCTTATAATCAAAAGCTCCTGCAGATACTGATCTTCATCATCTATATCTTTCATCTCAACCCTATAGTATGGAGACAAGTAGTGTACAAGAGCCAATGCAGCCGTTTCCCCATCCTTTATTATCGCGAACCTGGAGACCTCGCTATGATCAAGTAGTACGGCATGTGTTCCCTCCTCAAAAGTGTATCCGTGTCTCTCGAGGTAGCCCAACAATCGATCTAGGTCCTTTATCCCCTTGCTAATGATCTTCATGCTCACAACCACTACATATAAACATGATGAGAACTCCTATAAAAGAATCGGTCGGAAAAATGAACGCTATAATCATCGGCGATGAGAAAATATATAGAGAAACAGTCCCCGGAACAGAAGCGGAAGAATACATCACTAATAAGATTAGGAGAGCCCTTGAGAAATACACACATGAAGTCATAACTGTTAAAACACCTGTCCTCTCATGGATCGAGAAAGAATGCTATCTCGAAATAAATGGCGTGGCAATTAAATGTCACGCGATGCCATACGTAGGAAAAACAAGTATTAAAGCACCTATTACTTTCGCAAGATTCCTCCGAAAAGCTATAGTGGTGGAAAACGAGATCATGGGCAAGATAGTCTTCGTCCCTACACCGAAAGATCTCGACAGCATGAAATACATTGTCCTCAAACTTACACTACTCGGTGCATTCGCAGTAGGCTTCTACGATATACTCGGCGGAAGATACCGTAGAAAAGTAATTACTGGAGGCTATTACTATAACCCCAATTACGGCTCGCCTCCGCCTATACCGGTGATATCAGTAAGATGCGAGGATACCGAAAAAATAAAGAACTATGGGGGAAAAGCCGAGCTAAACATAGATACTACAACACAGTATACAACTGGCAAAACAATAATAGGGGTTAAACAAGGAGCCAGCGAGAAAACCATTCATATAACAGCACACCACGACCACTGGTTTACGGGATACCGGGACGACCTAGCAGGCGTCGAGGCAGTACTGAGACTAGCCAGGAAACTACGTCAAGAAAAAACAAAGCACAACATACAATACATATTATTCACAGCGGAGGAGTCCGGAGCCCCTAATTATGCAGACTGGTACTGGGGGTGGGGAAGCAAATACTTGTTAAACATAATGAAAAACACCGGAGAACTCGAAAACATAGTGGTGAACATAAACATTGACTGCATAGATAAAGGATTTCCCTGCTTCTCCGGGAACCCGGTGCTACAAACATATGCGGAGCTAGCTGGCGTTAAGACGTGTGGTTATGATGACCCGGACTTCGATAGTTTTCAATATACATTAAATGGAATACCAGCTGCAACACTCGAAGAACTCGACACCATGCTAGAAATATATCATACAGACCACGATACAAGAACAAATGCCAACCCGCAGACTATAGATAGATACGTTGAAGCAGTATACAAGATAATTCGTATGCTCGACACAAAGCCTCTAAGCTATGACCCGCTTAGAAAATATGTTCTAAGGAAAACCGAGGCATTAGATCTAGGTGTAGAAACCAAGAGATTGCTTGGAGTCATAGATGCTTTAGACAATAAAATAGGGGTAGAAAAAGCCATAAAGACGGTAACATCGTCATTGACAAACATAATCTATGAGCCAGGGATAAGCGGTTTATTTTATGCTGACATAATTCCCGAGGCAAGGCTATTAGAATACATTTCCGCAGGACTCCTCTACCCAGCTAGGATAAGGCTCTACGCGTTGGACGGGGTGGTTGCGGATAACGTTATCGGTGACAAAGAAAGATTTAAACGTTTTATCCGCGGGCTAGTGGAAGAAAGAATAAATCTTTATCTAGAAAAACTTGAATCCAAACTATGTATTAGCGTGTGAGAAAGTCCACGAACCGCCTAGGTGAACATTGTGTCCACTGAAAAATTCCGTCTCGACAAATACGCTGATTTCCCTAGATGGTATCACACAATACTCAAAGAAGCAAAGATAGTGGACATAAGGTACCCCGTCAAAGGAATGAATGTATGGATGCCTTATGGCCTTAAAGCCCTGAGGCTGATACAGCGTAAAATGATAGAACTACTCGAATCAACAGGGCATGAGGAAGCATATTTCCCGACAATGATTCCGGAATCAGTATTCGCTAAAGAACGAGAATTCCTCGAAGGATTCGGCGGGGAAACATTTGTCGTCGAAGGCACAATGACGAGGAAGTTCGGAGAAAAACTATATGTTAGGCCCACGAGCGAAACAGTGATGTACTATATGTGGAACCTCTGGATAAAAGGCCGGAAAGACCTACCACTCAAAATGTACCAGGTAGTCAACGTGTTCAGATACGAAACTAAGATGACACACCCTATACTAAGGGTCAGAGAAATAATGGGTTTCATCGAGGCGCACACCGCACATGCCACGGCCGAAGAGGCAGAACAACAATTCAGAGAAGCCGTGAAGATATATAAGGAGTTCTTCAACGATCTCCTCATACCATACTTCATAGTCAAGACCCCCGAATGGGACACATTCGCCGGCGCTGAATACAATTATGACTTCATAACGGTTCTCCCCGACGGAAAAGGATTGGAGCTTGGAAGTGTTATCAATTTAGGTCAGAGATTCGCAAAGGCATTCGACATAAAATTCATGGATTCCGACGGCACATTCAAGTATGTATACCAGACGTGTTACGGTATAAGCGAGAGAAGCCTAGGAGCAGTGATAGGTATACATGGGGACGAAAGAGGATTGTTCTTTCCTCCGAAGTACGCGCCTATACAGGTAATCATAGTCCCTATCATGAAGAAAGAAGAGAAGGAAATACTAGCCTACGCTAGAAAAGTAGCCGAGTATCTCGCACAAAATGGTATAAGAGTGAAAATAGATGACGACGAAGAACACACGCCGGGATGGAAATACTATTTCTGGGAAATGAAGGGTGTACCAACAAGGCTAGAAATAGGCAGGAAAGAAGCGGCAAACAAGACTGTCACAATCGCCCGTAGAGATAAACGGCAGAAAATCCCGGTCAAACTAGACGAGCTATTAGAAAAACTTAGAGAAGTATGGACTAGCATAGAGGAGGAAATGTATAGAAGAGCATTGCATCACTTCGAAAAAATGGTGCACCTTCTAACAGATGATGATCTAGATGAGATCGCTGAGAAGAGGGGACTTATCATTGCACCATGGGATGGTAAAAAAGAAACAGCCGAGGAGCTCGAGGAAATAACCGGTAAGGGGCTCCTCGGAGAAATAATAGAGTCACCGATCAAACTGCCTAGACTGCAGAAGAACAAGATATGCCCTGAGCCCAAAATGTACGCACTGCTAGGAAACACATACTAGCAAAAACAGCTTCTTAGCACTCAATCGTATCTTATGATTTTATATCACTCACTTCTAAGGATAAGATTTAAGAACAGGCAAAACACATTTCGTTTAAACCGAGTGATAACCATGAGTGATTACATAAACCAGTTAAAAACCCAATTAATGGCGAAGTTGCCAGAATACAAGATAATGGTAAAAAGCCCAAGCGTCTTTGCCCTAGTAAAGGACAATAAGATCTACGCCATAATTAAAGACCAGGGAGACTATGTAATAGTAACCATTGCTGGCAAAGACTACAAGTACGACAAATGGTACACGAAACCGGAGCATCTAACAACAGTTCTCGTCAACTATCTAAAGGGTAAGTAAATACAGATGCAAAAATAAAGACGACAGCGTATATTCTGTTTTTTATACGGACTACTTAGCAGTATCCAAAGCGCGTTATCCTAAAAACCGAATTATAGGGTCCAACCACTTCTTTAATCCCGTCTATACATATTCGTCGAGAGAAAAACGGAGCATCCACTACAAGGGTCTCGGCTTCTCCTCCTTCGAATGCAGGGTTAAACCCGTATTTTTCAGCTAATTCAATGACTTTATTGACTGTCTCATGGTCTTCAATAATCCTTCCCAGGAAGCTATGGGGTAAGCCATAGGATGATATGCTTATTATCATGTATCTTATTCCAGCATCGATGAGTTCATGCATGTATTTCTTCTGATCAATTCTCCATAAGGGCGTATATGATTTTAATCCCAATTCCTCGGCGATCATTGAGAACCGCATACGCTGATAATCGCTGAGCAAAGCCCCTGCAGCGACGCCGCCAATACCATAACGTTCTATTGCTCGCGTCAACGCTCTTCTCAGAGCATCTAGTTCTTGCTCAGGCTTAGAGACGTGTTCAACGATCAATGGTACTCCAGCAGACTCGGCTTGTAGGTATAGAATATCCTCTATGGGCTTGTGATAAAGCAAAGAATCCTCATATTCAGGAACTATTGATATAAGACACTCTACCCTGAACCCCTGCAATAGCATCCAGTAGAGGGTGAAACCGCTGTCTTTTCCACCAGTAAAAAGCACTGCGACGCTGATGCTCATGGCTTTTATCTACCTTCCAACCTATAAACCAGGTAGAACCAGAATTAAAGAATAGTGATGTATTTATGCCCGGTAGTATCAGGGTTAGGATAATCATTGATAGTAGGCAGGGCAGGAGAAGTGATCTATATAGTGTTCACGGACTCTCCCTCTTTATTGAAGCTTATGATAGATTTATATTATTTGACCTAGGGCCTGCGGACAAGTATCTGATCGAGAACTCTGAGAGGCTGGGCATACCGCTCGATCTCCTTGATACCGCCGTAATATCTCATAGCCACAGCAGTCATGCAGGTGCACTGGGTGGTCTTGGCTGGGCTTCTCCTTATTTGGACACGCATATACCGTATGATACAATGCAGCACCTAGGAGTTATTGCGAAGAAGAATGGACTAAGACCAATAGAGGTTCTTCACTGGAAAGAGCTATGGCCATATATATACATCACACCACCAATATATGGTCCTCCATGGGAACATTTCCTCATAATAAGAACCAATAAAGGGCTCCTCGTGTTCTCCGGATGCACTCATCCAGGGATAGATAAGGTCGTCTCAGTACTAAAGGAGAAATTTACAGAGCAAACCAAACTCTATGGATGGATAGGCGGATTTCATCTAAGCAATGCACCCCGTACCGTGGTCGCTGAAACAGTTGATAAACTCAAGGCACTTGGACTAGAGCTAGTCGTACCTCTTCATTGCTCGGGCAGAGTGATGAGCGAGTTATTATCTTCCACTAATATAAGAGTTGTAGAGGCCGGGGTTGGAGACACTATAGATATACCAATATAGCATGGTGTGCGGCTATGGAATACCTAGAAGAAAGAAAGGCAATTGTAGATGTTATGAAAACACTTGTCATGCTCGGTCTCACTAATCCCAAGGGTGGGAACGCAAGTATCCGTGTAGGTAATACTGTCTTATTAACGCCCTCAGCTATTCCTAAGCATAAATTGAAACCAGAGGATATTGTCGTATATGATATGCTTACCGGTAAATATATTGGAAAACATCGAGCATCTATCGAATGTAACGCTCACCTAATGATATATAAAAATATTAGCGAAGCAAGAGCCGTACTCCATGCCCATACACCGATCTCATTAGCACTGGTCGATGCAGGCATTGATCTTAATCAGGAGAAAACGGTGGAAACCGAGTATAGTGTTGGCCGGGTATGTGTTACAGGGGAGGCACCGCCTGGATCACTGGAGCTCGCCGCAAAAGTGGCTAAAACAGCAAAGAACTGTAGAACTATTATAGTGCCTAGACATGGTGTGTTTGTGTGGGCGAGCAACATATATGATGCACTCGACACGATCATATCGCTAGAATCTACGGCAAAATACTATGTCGTTAAAAGGCTTGCCCTGAAAAACCTCTTGGACTAGCCTTTCTTTTTCCTATATTTCGGATGATACTTCTTGATATGTTCTTCCTTCACATGTTTCAACTCGTCCTCGGGTAGTATCGCGAGAAGTTCCCAGCCCAGATCAAGTGTCTCCTCGATTGTACGGCGCTCATATTCTCCCTGGCCTATGAATTCTTTCTCGAACCTATCAGCGAACTCCAGATACCTCTTGTCACGTGGTGATAGGGCTTCAGTACCAACGACTACCGCTAGTTCTCTCAGCTTAACGCCTTCGGCATAGGCGCTGTACAGCTGCATGAACACCCCTCTATGGTCTTCCCTGGTCTTTCCTTCACCTATCCCATCCTTCATGAGACGTGAAAGGCTCATCAATATATCGAAAGGCGGATAGATCCCCTTCAACCATAATTGTCTGGATAGTACTAGCTGGCCCTCCGTGATATAGCCTGTAAGGTCTGGTATGGGGTGGGTGATATCGTCGTCAGGCATCGTTAGTATTGGCATTTGTGTAACGCTGCCCTTCTTCCCGGCCACCCTACCAGCTCTCTCATAAATCGTTGCTAGATCTGTGTACATGTATCCCGGATACCCTCTTCTGCTCGGCACCTCTTCTCTCGCTGCGCTGAGCTCTCTAAGTGCTTCACAATAGTTGGTCATGTCTGTCAGTATGGCCAGTACATGCATATCGTGTTTCCACGCTAAGTACTCGGCTGCTGTGAGGGCGACACGGGGCACTGCTATCCTCTCGATCACAGGCGAGTCTGCCGTGTTAATGAATGCGACGGTGTTCTCTAGCGCACCGTAGCGTTTGAAGTTTTCAATAAAGAACATTGCGTCGTCATAGCTAACGCCTATAGCGGCGAACACTATTGCGAACTTCTCTTCTTTGCCGCGGACCCTGGCCTGCCTCACGATCTGAGCCGCTATTCTGTTGTGGGGCAGCCCTGAGCCACTGAATATAGGTAGTTTCTGGCCTCTGACTAGGCTGTTCAGCCCATCAATCGCCGAGATCCCTGTCTCGATGAACTCGCTTGGTGGGAGCCTTGAGGCCGGGTTGAGGGGCGAGCCATTAATATCTTGGTAGTCCTCAGGTACAATGGGAGGTCCGCCATCGATTGGCCTCCCTAACCCATCAAATATTCTTCCGAGCATGTCTAAGCCTACTGGCAGTTTGAGTGCTTCTCCCCGATATCTTATCCTTGAATAGTGCATGTCTACCTCGCTTACACCGCCGAAAACCTGTATTACAACCGCGTCTTTTCCAACATCTATTACTTGCCCGAGCCTTGTATCACCAGTGCCGAGCAGTACTTCAACTACTTCTCCGTAGCTAACGCCTTTCATGGGCTCCGCTATTATTAGGCTTCCCTGAGCCTTGTAGAGGCCTGGGGATTCCCTGATAGCTAGGGATGGGCTAGGCATATACGTGCACCTCCTCGATTAGCTTGGAGTACTCATCGCGTATGAACTTGTATAGCTCCTCAAAGTAGGGCTCAAAGCCCTTGTTGGGGATTTCTTTCATTCTAGCTATTCTTGCTCTTGATTTCATCTCCCTGATCTTCTCTACAGTTACGCCTCTCTCTATGGCCTCCAATCCTAGGTCGTAGAACAGTAATATTGCCCTTATCATCATAGAGG
>JALWQP010000130.1 GCA_027083045.1 Desulfurococcales archaeon | reverse complement strand
TCTGCGAAGCAGAGAGATCAATATCAGGGAGATCGCGAAAGCCCTAGGGGGAGGCGGGCATCCCCACGCCTGCGGTTTTGCAGTGAAAATACCAATCATAGTTAGGATTAAGAAATTATTTAGTGAAACTGCTGTCTTGGACTATATTATGAATAAGATAACCAGTATCGCTCCCCAATACCTGTCTTAGAAAAATTCAACTACATATGCGTGGTAACAAGATTATTTCTCCATCAACATCTTTGACAGAAACATAGTTGCCGATCACGTAGTGGTATGCCGTTAGCGCAGCTATGAGTGCATCAATCTCATCTTTCGAAAGATCTCTGATCAAGGACTGTTCAAGGCCTTCACGCACCATCAATTCCCCTATACTACACCCCGATGATAAAAGCGAGCTTCTCGGATGCGTTTCAATAACTACAATACCTCTTCTTCCCAGTATTTCTCTCAGCCTAAGGGCCCTCGACACAAGCCTCCTCATTGCGGGCCATCCCGGCGGCAATACCTTATAGCCCATCCTGATCATTTTCTTATCGACTCTTCTAAATCCTCTTGAATGAGATAAGGGAGAGTCTATTGCTACTATTTTGGGCGTGTATGTCTCTAGTAAAGAAAGGATCGCTTCGTCTCCATAGGCTTTAGATATAAAAATGAGTCTTTTGCCCTGAAAAAACGCCATGCCCGAAGGCTTATCCTGTCTAGCTCTGAGATCGAGGCCTGCTACCTTCACCATCTAACCCTTGGGCCGGGATCGTATCCTATTTCTACCCTATACTCATTGAAGACTGACTCGGTCTTCAATATCCATTCGTGTAGCTTGTCCGGAGTCTCAGGATACTCGTCTAGATACAATGTTTTAACCTTGTTCATATAGCTTCTAACTATTCTTAACTGGTTCAACAGAGACGGTCTTCCCAGAAGCCTAATAAGTTTCCCTACCCCCCGAACTATTTCCTCTACTAAGCTTCCTTTTGTTCCCAGATCATATATTGATGCGCCATCGACAATCTTATTCTTCAGTATCCACTCGAAGTCGTCATTCGCCAATTTCTGTAGATACATTCTCAGAATATCTAGTGATGCTTGTTTTGCACCATACACAGCCATGTATTCCTTATTAGCTTTCCACATGGTTGTCTCATCAACTCTTCCGGCTTCAAGGGCGTTGGCCATATTTCTTGCTACTATGCTGGCCGATAGCATTGAAGAGCCTATTCCGCCTCCGTGTACAGGGTTAACAGTATAGGCTGCATCGCCTACTACTCCCACGTTTCTCCATACAAGTGTCGGCATAGGTCTTCTTGTCGGGACTATACCGCCTCCAGCGTGTAGTAGTTTGCCCTTGAACCTTGGCTTTAAGTACTTGTTATAGTTGTGCCTAGGGTTGTAGCCTTGGGGTCCCCATACGACGCCCAGTCCTACATTGATGATTCTTCCTTCTGGGTCCTTGGGGAAGAGCCACCAGTAGCCTCCGGGGGCTACCTCGGTGTTGAGATATATGATCGCGTATTCTATGTCAGAATCTAGTGGTTTCTCGAGCTCTATGACCTCTCTATAAGCTATGTTGAAATCAGTCATGTAGGGTCTCTCGGCCAGGGGCCATTCACTAGGTAGTTTAGGCCTGAGGCTTGGCTTGGCGCCGCTCGCATCTATGAATGCCTCAGCATATATTTCTCTGAGGCCGGGCTCGCCAACTTTCTTAACGATTATCTTCTCTACCCTGCTATTCTTCAAAGCCACATCGACGAGGACATGACTATCATAAAGTATGCCACCATGATCAAGGACTCTTGAGAGAAGCCATTGACCGAACTTAACACGATTAACACTCACGCCTTCCCCTGGAACAACTACTCCGTATTTCTCGCTGGGACTGTAGATCTTGACGCCCGAGTATTCGTGATCAATAATGCTGGAAGGTGGTTTCCAGCCGAGCTCGGAGAAATGGTGAGTACCTATTGCATCACCGCAGGTCTTATCACCTATCCGATTCCTGGGCTTGCTCTCGATAACCGCTACCTTGAAGCCCCGGGCGACGAGATCATAAGCCGCGGTTAATCCTGCGACTCCAGCACCGATAATTACTACATCATATTTCTCGGCCATGTTTACACCTTCGAAAAACAGTTTACTAGTCTAAGGTTATATTCTTCTATGACTTATAAGGACAACCATGAATTAAACAAAATGTTTATCACTTTAGCTTCAACACCATTGTTTTGCGAATAGTTAAATTAAACCAAAACAACTAGATGATAATTGCTAGTACTATATCTATGATAATCATATATGGTGGAGTATATTCATGTCATCGAAAAAACCCTATAAGTTGCTGGAAGGACTGACAAGCGTCTATAGGATCATATCGATCAGACCACGTGCAGGAAAAACAAGTCTTGGCGCTCTCCTTACAAGGGAGCTCAACAGGATAGGTGTTAAGCCTACTGTGATTCTCCAAACAGGCTCGTCAGTACTCGAAGAGCTCAATGACGCATTCAGATATAGGCATGCAGGAGCATCCAACATTGTGGTCTCTAATCCCGAAGAACTAATAATGATAACCGAGCCTATGGAGAGCCTCGAAGAAATCATCGAGAATCTCAGCTACTATACGCCATTAGTACTTGTCGAAGGCTTTAAAGGAGCAAACATCGGGAGAGCAATAGCTATAATTGAAGAACCCAGAGAGATAGAGCTGATCTCGGGTGAACTGGGATTATGGTATATCGTCAGTAACGATCTAGAGACCGTTGAAACCGCGCTTCAGCAAGGCTTCAATGCTCTCCTTATAGATGAGACAGAGAAGCTGGCGAGAGAAATCTACCATGACGCAGTCACACAGATCACTTCAGCCATAAATATTGATCCTGCTCTCTGCGGAATGGCTTCCAAGCACGAGGTAGCGGAAAAATTATTGAAGGGAATCATAACCCCATCACAGTGTATTGAGACAAGAGGCATAAGTATCATTGTTAATAATAAGCCTGTTATATTAGATGATAAGCTGGCAAATGCATTGATAGGTGTTATTGAGGGATTCTTATCCAATGTACTGCCGGCTTTGATCAAACCTAAAAACATCAGGATAGAGTTGAAGTAGAAGTAAAAATGGTGTTTTTAACCGGCGAGGATAATTTACGGTAATACTTTGAGCAACATACCCTCTACAATCAGTGGAGAGTACCTCGTCGCTAGATTTACGGCTTCTTGTAGACGGGTGGAGCTGCTACTGTAGATTGTTATTAGTGGGTCTCCCTTGTTTACCCTGTATCCTACTTTGGCGTGCAGGTAGACACCGGCTCCCTTATCAAAGGGTGCCCCAGCTGCACGTGCTATTGTTGTTATGGCCGCGTTATCGATATACGTCACAGCCCCAGCTATAGGCGATGTTATTGTGTAGGAGTGTTTACCTATAGGGAGATCCTCAGGCTTCACATTTGGATCCCCGCCCTGTGCCTCAACGATCTCCTTGAACTTCTCATAGGTCTTGCCCGACATGAATATTTCGCGGGCGGCCTCGAATCCCTGCCCTGGCGGTACTTTTCCACTGAGCTCCAACACCATGCCAGCGATAGTTAATGCCTTGTCTAATAGGCTCTTCTTACCTTTTCTCTCAATCATGGTCTTCAAGGCCTCCATAGCCTCAAGAGCAGGACCAGCAGTTGCCCCTATTGGCTGG
>JALWQP010000129.1 GCA_027083045.1 Desulfurococcales archaeon | reverse complement strand
AGAATACGGCTGTATCATGACCGCGGCAGAGTACATGGGAGAAAAACCCCTAATGCTGGAATCGTGGAGGAGGACACTATATAGGCTATTACCCGAAGACAATTGTTGGTTCCGGGAAAACTACAGGGAAACAATTGAGAAATACAGGATAATACTTTATGAACTTATCACAAGGATTAGAAACGATATGAAGCAGTCGAATGAAGCATCATTCTCCCTCCTGCTCCGCAATATCCTCGCCAAGAAATAATTGTCGAGCGTTTCTTCTGAAAACCTCGTCGATCCTGTAGAGATACATGTAGTTCTTATGAATCAATGTATTCTTGCTTGAAAAACCCCTGATTTCCCCTGATCTTATCTTGGCGGTGACAGGCACATAGATCTGCTCAATAATTTCAATTGATGTTTTCAATGGATTACCACCGAAAGTGCTCAGGATGATATAGAGAGCCCCATTGATCTCTTTCTCATCAATATCATAGTAGACAGTGTCTTTAAGCCTACCGGCAGGCCAGAACAGCTGTACCCCTATTCTTTTGACTGCTCTAACGGCTATCTCTTTCTTCTTATCAAGGCACCACTTATACGCGTCAAACAACAGCTTTAGAGCCTCATCGCCAGTATACGCGGGCTCGACAGCCTCGTCCTCCACGGATTCGCCGCCGACAGGATATATCATAAGAGTCCTCCGAGCAGGCAATAGTATTTTATCCATGAAATAAGCGTCGAGAAGATAATATTTTTCCGCTATCCTGGCTTTATAGCATGGTATCAAGACACGCTTCTTCGTCCCGAACAACCTCTATTCACCAGTAGGTACAAAACACTATGTTTTATCTACTCATAATACTAATTTATACCGGGTATTAAGCATTGGAGACAAAGAAGCAGAAAGTCAGGCTTAGCATAAACTATGAGGATAAGACCTACTATACCGATGCTATTCTTCACTCCAAAGGATATATGAAGGCAAAATACACTCACCTAGACATACCTGCCGACAAAGCCCCCGAAATCCTTGTTGACCTATCAAGGATACGAGGGATAAGGATTCCGTGTAGGTGCGATGATAAATGTATGGTTTTAATCATATCTGGCCTATCCATGCTAAAGATATGTGTTGAAAACTACCGCATAATGTGTAGAGAGCATGTCTGGATTTCTAAAAAGAAAGATGGAATGATATATGTAGGTCCCATAGAGACCTCTTCTAATTGAACAGGAGGTTCTTTAAAATATGAAGAAGCATTAAGACCTAGTGGTGAACGGGTTGGATGAAGTCGAGAAAGCCAAGCTTATGGCTGCAAAACATGCTTTCCAACTAATACCTCCAAACAACAGGGTTATAGGCGTAGGGACAGGCTCCACTGTAGAGAAATTCATTCAGCTCATAAGAGAAAAGCGGGAGCTATTCCATGATAAAGTCTTTGTAGCATCAAGTATAGACACTGCCCTAAGACTCAGAGAACATGGTTTCAAAGTCGTTAGTACGTCGACCATTGATAAGATCGACGTATATATTGATGGGGCGGACGAAGTAGATCCCGAAATGAACATGATCAAGGGTGGTGGAGCAGCTCATGTCCTTGAGAAAATACTAGCCTATAATGCTGAAACAAGAATATTCATTGTAGACTACACAAAACTTGTGAGACGCCTCGGCGAGAAACACCCAGTACCAGTGGAAGTTTTACCTGAGGCATTACTCTTTGTTTATCGAAGGATCAAGGAACTCGGGCTTCGCGCAGACATAAGAAAGAGCAGAGGAGGCAAATATGGCGTAGTCGTCAGTGATACAAGGGGTATAATAATAGATGTTCATCTTGATAAACCAGTTGATGTGGTTGAGCTAGACAGGGTTCTGCATGAAATACCAGGAATTGTAGGAACGGGCTTTTTCATAGGTTTGGCGGACAAAGTTATCGTTGGGTACCCTGATCATGTTGAGATCATTGAAAAACCCATAAAAGACCGGCATTATAGCAACGATTATCGGCTTTGAATATGTTTTTTAGACTTGGTTATTATACAATTATCCATCCGCGCCACCGATGGTATAGATCATAAAATACTATGACCAACACTGATGCGGGGGTTATGTTTGTACAAGAAATCACAGGTTCTATTAGCAATAATCCTGTTTAGTGTAGGAGCTGCTCTCGGAACTATAGGCAGCATATCACTGCCCCTAGGCCTCGGCGTAACGGGTTTCTGGCCCGCAGTAATCGTCCAGGTCGCCGGCGGAATATGGCTTGGTGCTTTAGGAGTACTCGTGGGCGCTCTTTTTCCATTTATAAGCAATACCTATGCTGGAGCCCCACTAATCGTCTCTTTTCTTTACCTGCCTTCAAATATAGTTCAGGGCCTTATACCCTATCTTGTATTTAGGTATTTAGATCTGGATCCAGCGCTAAGGAGTCTGAGGAGCCTAATCCACTTTCTATGGAGCGGGGTCTTTGTTAACAATGCTCTAGGCGCATTATTAGCCACATCTATGATTATGGTTTCAGGACTACATATATACGCCAACCCATTCTTGTTCGCGCGAACATGGTTTCTAGGCAACACTATACCAATCCTCTTTATCGGCCCTCCAACATTGATGATCCTGTCACCGCTCCTTGAGAGAATTGGTGTAATCCCTAGAAGGTCTCCATAGGGAAAAACGATTTTTCCGAAAAAGAAGCTATTCTATTAACAACAACGACACTACGGTGTAATAATATTGTACCGAGTAATAGTCATCGGTGCAGGCATAACCGGGCTATCGATCGCGCGATGGCTGACAAGATACAAGGGCCTAGAAGTCATCATTATTGATAAAGAACCCGATGTTGGATGGGGCGTAACAAAAGCCAATACATCCATCATACATCCCTGCCACGAGGAAAACCCAGACAAACACCCTCTCCGATCAAAATTATGTCTTGAAGGCCACAATCTATGGTATAAGTGGGTGAAAGAACTCGAGATACCGGCCAAATGGCCCGGCGAGATAATAGTGGCTACAAATGACGAGGAGCTCAAAGGCCTACACAAATATATAGACTACGCTTATAGGATAGGTGTTCCTGGAGTAAGGCTAATTGATCAAGGGGAAATGCTGAGACTCGATCCATGGATTAATCCCGATGCAATCGGAGGCCTATATGCCCCCACAGCCGGGACTATAAATCCTATGATGGCCGCAATAGCTATTGCTGAGAACATAGTTGACAATGGAGGCAAGCTTCTCCTTGGTACTAGGGTTGAAGACATTGTTGTAAGAGACGGCAAAGCAGTTGCCGTAGAGACCAGCAGGGGCAGGATCGAAGCCGATATCATTGTTAATGCTGCAGGGCTGTATGCTGATAAGATAAGCAGAATGGCTGGTATAGACGATTACAGCATACATCCGAGGCGGGGGCAGTATCTGTTATTCAGCGACAGAGTAGACGTCAAACCAAGCAAGATACTCCACACAGCCCCAACTCCGAAGACGAAAGGAGTATACGCAATAACAAGTGTTGATGGCAATCTACTCATAGGGCGGACGGCCGAGGAGCTTCCAGAAGAAGCAAGAGCAGAGAAGGCGACAACGCATCAAGGCTTAGACTTCATCTATGAGATGGCATTGAAGATACTGAGGAAACTACCGCCTAGAAACAAGGTTATTAAAACATTTGCTGGTCTAAGACCAGAGCCCAGCACCGGGACA
>JALWQP010000128.1 GCA_027083045.1 Desulfurococcales archaeon | reverse complement strand
AACTACCTCCTATTCGACCCGATAAAATTATCGATGCAAATAAGCACCATATCGATATTATCATAAATGAAGCAATACGTTTTATCAAAAAGACCGCGTCCAAATATAATCCCCCATATGCTATCGCATTCTCAGGCGGTATTGATTCCACTATAACGCTTTATCTAGTGGCGAAAGCCCTAGGCACTGATAAGATCATCGCTGTGTACTCCGATACTGGGCTAGAGTTCCCGGAAACCAAGTTATTCGTAAAGAGAACGGCTGAGAAATTAGGTGTCCATCTCGAAGTAGTCAGAAGTAATGAAAAGTTCTGGGAACTCATAAATAAGAGAAGAATACTACCCTCAAGAGACAATAGATGGTGCACCGGCCTGTTAAAGATAAGGCCTCTCTATGAGTTCTACAAAAAGAACAATATCAGGCTTGTATTTGAGGGTATCAGGATGTACGAAAGCTCTTCTCGAGGACGCTTATCACGGATAACCACGAGCCGCTACATGGCAGGGATTAGGCGGGCTCTACCGATCATATCCTGGACAAGGCTCGAGGCACAACTAGTAGCACTAAACTTTGGGCTGGACGTAAACCCGCTCTATAGTAAGGGTTTCACGAGAATAGGCTGTATTATCTGTCCTGCAATGAATATGCACGAACTTCATATATCGTATACTATGTATAAAAAAGTATTCAAAGAAATAGCTGATAGCTTAGATACGGATATAGGATACGTATTGTACGGAAAGTGGAGAAAGAGACCTATAAATATGTCGAACTCCCCTAAATGATTCTACGAATGAAACATCCATGCGAAGCGGGTGAATATATATGAGCAAAACATACGCAACCCTCGGTGAACTGAAACCAGGAAACTTCATAGTCATAGACGGTGAGCCATGCAGAATAGTTGAAATGAGCAAGGCCAAGACAGGGAAACATGGTAGTGCAAAAGCACATGTTGTTGCCATCGGGCTTTTCACGGGTAATAAGAGAACCTTAGTTGCACCTGTTGACCAGCGAGTAGAGGTCCCCATTATAGAGAAGCGTGTTGGCCAAGTGATCGCCGACATGGGCGATATGGTACAGATAATGGATATGGAGACCTTCGATACGTTCGAGGTAGAGAAGCCGGAGGATGAGAAGCTAAGAGAAAAACTCCAGCCTGGAGTCGAAGTAGAGTACTGGATCGTGATGGGTAAAAGAATGATCATAAGGACAAGGTAATGCAACCACCTTTTTGTACATTTATCCATCTCTTGCTTCGAAATTACAAAAGAGCGGATTATATCGCCAGGAGCACCGCACGAGCCGCTTATAGGAGGGTGATTCTTAGTATCAGCCAGCGAGACATAGATGAGTATATCAACAAAATAACCGGAGGACTAGGATACCTAGGAAAACCCGGTAAGGACGACTATCGTGTAATCACGTTAGGGTGCTACATAGCATGGGCCGAGGTTGCCCTCTCTGCAGAACAAATCCTTGAAATAGGAACAGGACTTGGGAGAACACATTATTGCATAAGGTATGTAAACAAAAACGCAGTTATACATAGCATTGAAGTAGATCCGATAATGCTCGGAATAGCACTATATAGAAATCCCTACCAATACTTTGCAGAATCTCTGAAAAACAAAAACACATTCATTTTCTTAAATGATGCCACTATAGTGACCCAAATCCTGCTTAAAAACAGGGAGAAATACAAACACATAGTCCATGATGGCGGTCCTAACCCAAAGAAAAATATGAGGCTATACTCCTACAGGTTCCTCAATACACTATATAAGTTGTTGGACTATGGGGGAACAATTTCAGTATTCGCGGGAAAAAACCCAGAATACATCAGACATATCTATAGGACTATGGAAAAGATAGGGTTCAAGAAATTAGAGACGATAACCCCACCTGGAATATCAGTTAGAATCATTAGGGGGAGAAAGCACTAAGACATCAATCTAATTCCGGTATGAAGGCAGGCTTAGACGCCAAGTGTATTAATGGTATAGAAAGGCCGGGCTTGGGATGTTTCGAGAACTCTATTCGTTCTTCACCAGTAGACACGATTATGTAGTTCGAGTTCTCCACATTCTCTCTAACGCTATCGTCAACCAGATAGTAGTAGAACATAGGTATACCATAGTATTTGTAATAGTCCCTGAAGACTCCTAGAACGCCTAGAACTAATCGTCCTTTCTCATCATGAAACTTCAATATATACGTCATTCCTTGAGGACCCGCTGTTGCGGCAGCTAATCGTATAAGATCGTTGAGCGTCTTAGTCTTTAATGGTACAACTTTTTGTTCCAAAACCATATTTGCATCTCCTCCAAGGCCCGACTCATCAAAGAATCGTTCTATACTTCCTAGCAATTAATTTTAACGTATCCATTTCCACATTCGATGATGCCGGACCAGCAAACAGGTGGTCAGGTATTATTATGATCTTCTGTTCCTCACCAACATACTTGTATATTATGTTCCCTTCAGAATCCGTTACTATTGTTGGAGTAACATGTAACAATTTGTTTCTATAATAGATTATTGAGCCGGGAACAATTATTGGTACTGAGAAAACATATGAGTAGGTCCGGACAAGGTTAGTCAAGTTTTTTGGGGGACTGCTCTGGCTATATCCGTAGAGTAGAAATGAGGAATTCTCGAGAAGCAAAAGTCTAATCATTTCTGGCACATAGAATTCATCATCTAGAATGCTGGCAACTATAGTATCTCTGACTTTGAGCGGAGCTATTGCTTTGCCAGGGCTTATCCCCAGCTTTCTTTCATAGTCTTTAATCATTATTTTACGGTGTCTTATCATTGATAATTGGGTATATGGTGAGATCATTATTGATGATATATATATTTTTGAGCCAGCTCTCTCTATTATTCCGGCTACAATAATGTTTAATCCATAATTACGGGCAATCATGTTAAGAGTCAATATATAGGGATCGTTTACGGATAATGCATATTTCCTTATCATGCGCCTACTGCTTGTAGTCTCCTCATCAATTACAGGGCCGTACGGCTGCATATAAGGCAGTATAATTGTCCTAATATCTTGCTCACGTGCAAACAACAATATGTTCTTGGCGTGATCTAGGTTATGTTTCTTGGCATATTCAAAAATATTTAGATGAACAACAGCAACAGCGTTTTTACCGTAGTCTTCAGCCTCGCCAATTATTTCTATTCTGATGACGGGCACACCTCTCTGCGCAGTTCTCCGCTATCTCTATTTATTACTTTGTTTAGTACTTCATCGTATAGCTGCGCGAGAACCGCTTGATAGTCAACTTTTCCCTCCTCAACCTGCCTCATCTTCGCCTCGAGGCTTCTCGTAGTATCAACGCTTACTACATCGCCAAAATACTTTGTCAGGAATTCATAGACCATTATTCCTCTCTCAGTCGGTATTAACGCCTTGACCTTGCTGGTAATTTTAACGTATTTTCTATCAATGAGAGTCTGTATTATCTTGGCATACGTGCTCGGTCTTCCAATTCCTTTTTCTTTCATCCATTTTATGACGTCATGATATCTTGCCAGCGGTGGCTTTAACTCCCTGGCATCACTTACATTGTATTCTCCGGGCTTAACCCGACTCTCCACCCTCAATATATTATAGATTTCTAGAAATCCTTTCTCGATGATTTCTACATAGCGTTCCAGGGTCTTTGATATCCCATCTAGTATCAGCTCGATCCGTTGCAGTTTTAGTTTGGCTGGGATCATTTGGCTAGCTAT
>JALWQP010000127.1 GCA_027083045.1 Desulfurococcales archaeon | reverse complement strand
GTATTTGATTGTAGGCACTGTACGGACTATATTCTCTCCTTCATCATCCATAGATATAACGAGAAGATTCGCATCTTTGCTCTTTATTTCTCTAACAACCTTATCGTATAGCTCGAGGGCCTGCTCCTCAAACGGCTTTACAAGTATAACAGGGAATCCGGGCCTGACGAGCACCATTGGGCCATGCCTTAGCTCGCCCAGCTGTACTCCTTCGCTGTGGAGTATTGCGGCTTCCTTCAGCTTGAGCGCGGCCTCCAGTGCTACCGGGTAGTTTATACCGCTGCTACTCACGTAGATGTTATCCCAATTATTATGGGCATTAACGATCCTCTTGACATCTCTATCGATTCTTGATAACTCGTGCTGTAGCCTCTTGGAGAGCTCCTCTATTTCCCCGTAGATCATTCTGACATCGCCTTGGCCTATCTGGCCCGTATGTACTCCTGTATATGCCGCTAGGATCAAGAGGGTTGCAACGGTTGACGTAAATGTCTTTGTTGCAGGCACAGCTATTTCGGGCCCCGCGCTTATCGGTAGGTAGACGTTGCTTTCAAGTGTGAGCCTTGAGCCAACCATATTTGTTACTCCAACAACTACGGCTCCCCTTTGTTTTGCTAGCTTGATGCTTCTTATGACATCGCTTGTCTCGCCGCTCTGGCTCACGGCGATTATGACTGTTCCTGTCCCAACGTGTTCAAGGCCGTAGTATGGGAACTCGGCCGCACTGACAACTTCTAGATCGATCTTTGCCAGGTCGGCGAAATAGTAGAGCGAGACTAAGCCTGCGTGGAGGCTTGTACCGTTCGCGATTACATATACGTTCTTGGCGCCCTGAATGATCATGGCGGCTAGTCTGAGATACTTGTCCATTAGGCCATTGATCGTCTGTCTTAATGCGTGTGGTATCTCGTATATCTCCTTCAACATATAGTGGGGATAGCCGGCCTTATCCCATAGTCCTGCAGGGTATTTGACCCTTTTTCTTATCAGTTGCTTGACTTCACCGCCGGTAAGGACATCATAGACTTTGAAACCATCATGACTAATTACTCCAGCCATATTGTCTCCTAGCACGGCGGCTTCTGTGGCGAATCCGTGGAGACTGGGAATATCGCTGGATACGAAGAATCCTTTCTGCCCAATACCTATTACGAGGGGCTGACCATGTGTTAATACATATAACCTGTTATCTCCTTGGAATAGAACAGCGAAAGCATATACACCGTCAACGGTTCTCCCTATACCAATAATGTCTTCTATCTTGTTCTCTTTCTCCGAGACTGACTCGAGAAGATGTGCGAGTACCTCCGCATCTGTCGTAGATGAAAATCTATGTCCTTCCCTGATAAGATCGTCTCGGAGTACTTCATAATCCTTAATGATGCCATCCACTACTATTGCTAGGCCTCCCTTACAATCCTGTAAGGGATGGGTGTTATTATCATTAGGCCATCCCCTGCTCGCGTATCTTGTATGAGCGATCGCTATCTTGGAAGAGATCTCCGTTATTCCGATATCTTCCCATATTCTTTCTATATGTCCTGCTTTCTTCCTAACAGTGAGTTTACCCTCATCGTCGAGATAAGCGTAACCAGCTCCATCATAACCTCGATATATAAGTCTCCTAAGTCCTTCAAACAATAATTTGCCTGGCAACTTGTCTTTGGAGACAAAACCGAAAATACCGCCCATCAGATACACCCTGATTATCACATCGGTGATATACTAATATTTATTAGCTTGTTAAAAATATCGTTATACATTTTATGTCTTTTATCTTTGCGATTTTATAATATCTATTTATATAAATCCTATATGTCTGTATATTTAATATTTAACCGTTATATAAAATACACGGACATATAAATACATATATATAATCATATACAAGATATTAGGCTAGTCAAACAGACAAGTTAATATTGATCGAAGTGAAAATTCTTAAAGTTAAATTTTTATAAGAAAATTTTTTATTACACTCGCGAGGATTTTCTATATTAAAATAATAACTTTAAGGAAAATGCGTGGAGTGACCTGCCTTGATGGATCCCATTAATACAGGAAATACTGCTTTCGTCTTATTATCTGCCGCACTAGTAATGATAATGACGCCCGGCCTAGGATTCTTCTACGGCGGACTTGTAGGCCGAAAGAATGCCTTGACAATACTAATGGAGTCCTTCTTCTCGCTTGGATGGGTTACGATACTATGGGTATTGTTCGGCTTCTCGCTGTCTTTTGGGCCCGACGTAGCAGGAGTTATTGGCGACGCGAGGTATTTCTTCATGAATCATATCTTCGAGACAACGAGGATGGCCGCGTTCCAAGGACCACTATATGCCTATGTTATGTTCCAGCTAATGTTCGCCGTAATAACACCTGCGCTGATAACAGGTGCTTTTGCTAATAAGATGAAGTTCACAGCATGGATAGCATTCCTAACACTATGGTCATTCCTAGTCTATTTCCCGGTCGCCCACTGGATATGGGGAGGAGGATTCCTACAGAAATGGGGCGTTGAGGACTTCGCTGGAGGTATCGTCGTACACGCTACAGCAGGCTTCTCGGCATTAGCTGCCGCGCTATGGTTCGGCGTAAGTAAGGTTAAGAACAGGCCTCATAATCTCATGTGGGTGGCTCTGGGAACTGCTCTGCTGTGGTTTGGATGGTTCGGCTTCAACGCGGGGAGCGCTCTACGCGCTGGTGGAGATGCAGCAATAGCTTTCACAAATACACAGATTGCCGCAGCGTTCGCCGCCGTAACATGGGTGTTTCTAGATGTTGCGCGTGGAGGCAAGATATCCGCTTCAGGATTCTGTACAGGGGCCATCGCTGGACTAGCAACTGTGACGCCGACGGCGGGATATATCATGCCTCAGGCCGCAATGATAGTAGGTATTGTCGCTGCCCTGGCGTGTTATGCAGCAGTGATGTATAAGAACAAGAAGGGATGGGACGACGTACTGGATGTCTGGGGTGTCCACGGCATAGGAGGCTATACGGGTATATTAATGCTGGGGCTATTCGGTACAAGCCAGGTCCTCGGAGAGAATGGCCTATTCTACGGCAACCCAGTGTTCTTCTTCAAGGAATGGGCCGCGGTGACATTCGTGTCTGCATATAGCTTTGTGGTTACGTTGTTCATACTGTGGATAATATCGAGGTTCACTAGGGTCAAGGTTCCGGAGTCCGAAATGGAGTCAGGGCTGGATGAGATAGAGCTCGGTGAAGTAGCTTATCCACAGTAGCGAATTAATGTATCAATGAACCTCTATACGATAAACACATCATTTTTTCATTACTTTCATATCATCAGCTGAGTCGTGATCCGAGGAAATGATTAAATTCTCGACATACCAGATAATCAATAGAAGATCGATAGATATAATGATGATTAGTCTTGAGCATTAAGAAGCTGATCCACTACATGGTTGAATATGGTAGAATGCTTATCCTGGCTGTCGATATAGTTATCATAACAGTTATGACTATACTCGTATGCTTGACTACCGTGATTATTGTAAGGGATATTATGGGTGTATGGAATTATGAAGCGGTCAGCATAGGAGAGCTACAGATAACAGTTAACGATATATTTCTGCTCATAGTTTTCGCCGAGATTATTAGGAGCATCATAGTTGGTCGCCGTCAGCCCGAGATGTATCTTGTCGCTATAGCGGAAGTAGGTTTTGTAATAAGCATCAGAGAGGTTATAGCCTCTGTCGTGAGGGGTAGTAAGATCGATATACT
>JALWQP010000126.1 GCA_027083045.1 Desulfurococcales archaeon | reverse complement strand
TCTTCCTCGAGCTCAGCGCCAATGAGGAAGCCTCCCGACACTGTCTGTACCATGTAGGATGCAGTCTCCCAGTCGACGAGGAGGGGCTTGAAGACCTCCTTATATTTTTCCGTAATCAGTGCGTGTTTGGGCAGATTGTTTATTGGGGCATTAACTCCGCATGTACTGAGTATGTCTCTACTGCCATATCCGGCGGCCACCAGTATTGTTTCCGCCTCTATCCTCTCTTTCTCAGTCAATATACCCTTGGCTTCTCTATTCTCCACGATTATTTTCTCGGCTTTCTCTGGATACCTTACTTCTACGCCGCTCTTCTTTAGGTACTCTAGAACGTTTAGGAGCGCGGTGAACGGGTTTGATTTTCCAGCAATAGGATCGTGTACCCCTGCGACGAGGGTGTCGGTCTTAATGGTTGGGACGAGCTCCTTTATCTCGTCGGGCTCGACTATGCGTGTCGGGACGCCTAGGCTGTGGTGGAAGCGAACATACTCCTTGAAGTTCCTAAGATGTTCTTCACGCGTCAACAGCCAGACGTACCCGCCCTGTACAAAGGGGAAGCTGAACCTATTGGATAATTCCTTCCACTTCTCTATACTCCTCTTCATCAATACTACGTGTTCTCTGCTCGTGAAGCTAGCCCTTATACCGGTCGCGCACCTGAACGTGCCCCCGCTTCCAGGGTAGTTTTTCTCTATAATCGCTATCTTCTTGATGCCGCGGTCGAGGAGCTCGAGTGCAGTGTATACCCCGTTTATCCCGGCCCCGATCACGACCGCATCGTATCTCAATCCTTATCGCCTCCCAGGAAGTACTTGGCCTGAACAGGGTGTAGTGGGGGCCTGGTTGTTGGGAGCATTAGTTCTTCCACGTTCTTGCCCGTGGCTCTCCGGAGTATCCTCAGTACTATGGGTATACAGTGAGTGCCCTGGCAGGGCCCCATACCTATCCTTAGATAGCGCTTGAGGCTCTCGAGGTCGGTGTACCCCTTCTCTATAGCTTCTAGGACGTCGGCGAGCGTTACTTCCTCGCATCTACATATGATTATTTTTCGGGGATCCATATGGCTCTCACCTCTAACCACTTATCCTTCGGGACAGAAACGGTTACAGCCCATGTACGGTCATGCTGCCACGCCTTAACGATCACGCCCTCACCCACAGGTTTCCCCTGTCTATTGAGAAGCTTCACCCGCATACCTTTCTCTGGTCTCGGCAGGAACTCGTATGGCAGTGTTATTAGTGCTTGGCCGGGCTTGGAGAGGTCGACGACGAACAATGCCTGGCCCGGACACTGGGGGACGCAGACCCCACACCCTATGCATTTGTTCCAGTCTATCCTGGGTATCTCATAGATCTTATCCATCTTTATTGCTTTGAACGGGCATACATGTACACATATATTGCAGGGTATCTCTTCAGGGCACTCCGCTATGACGACTGGGCCTTTCTCGAGCCTCTCCCTTGGTGGGAGGAGGCCTAGCTTCTCGAGCTCCTCGGGCGTGATATATCCCTTCTCCTTATAGCTCACGGGAACTCACCCATTCTGATTTTCTCCATTTCCTCTTCCGAGACAGTCACCTTGAGCTTCCCCTCCCTAGCCCTCCTTACGACCGGGGCCATCCTGTACTCGTTCCAGAGGAAATCTATGAGCTTCCCACGTCTCTCCTCGACCTCTTTGCCTCCGAGGCCTAGTTTTAGGAGTGCAGATAAAGCAGCTATTTCTCCCTCGATAAAAGCTGTCGTTGCCTCTTCTATGCCCGAAGCATCACCTGCTACGAAGAGGTTCTCAACACTTGTCTCCTGGCCCCACGTCCTGATAGGCACTAATCCTCCTGCCTCCGGAACCCACTTCATAACTGCTCCCGCCTGGGCGAAGAACTTTGTGTCTGGCTGGAGGCCTATCGATATGAGTACCAGGTCAACATCGAACTCTTTCTCAGTGCCTGGGATGGGGCGGAAACGCTCATCGTATGCTTGGAGCACCGCTTTCTCAACCCTGTCCGACCCGATGGCTCTGACTATGCTGTGCCTCGTCAGTATTTTGACGCCTAGCCTCCTGATCTTGGCGGCGTGGACGAACCAGCCACCTATCCTCGGCAGTATCTCCGCTAGAGCCTCCACTTTTACGCCCGCTTGGAGCAACTGATACGCTATGATTAGGCCAACATTACCGCTACCAATAACAACTGCCTTGTCTCCAGGCCGGACACCGTATTGGTTCATTAGGGTCTGAGCACCCCCAGCACCCATTACACCGGGCAGATAGTTGCCCTCGAAATCCAAGCCTTTCTCAGCGGCGCCTGGGGCAGCGATGATTGTCTTGGCTTTGACAAGGAGATTAAGTGGATGCTCTCCGTGTACTGCTACCCCTACTACTCCTCCTTTGAAGTACCCATACGCGAACCCATTGGTGTAGACATGTACGTTGCTATACTCTTTGACCTTCTTGGAGAGTATCTCTGCTATCCTGAACCCTCTTGTCCCGCCGAAATAGTCTCTTGAGCCAAAGAACTTGTGTGTTTGCTTGACGAGCTGGCCTCCCAACACGAAATGATCATTGACTAGGACGACGTCCGCCCCATGCTCAGCGGCCACAAGAGCCGCCTTAAGCCCAGCGGGGCCCCCACCCACAACCAGAAGGTCTGTCTCCACCTTGACCGTCTCGACGACCTCCTGCTTCCTAGCCCTACGTATATCTGCTAGGCCCTCTTGAGGCTCAACATGAATTCCTTCCCTGACGGGCTCAATACATATCCTAGTATTAGGTACCCCATCAACTATTGATAGACAGCTACTACACTTGCCTATCATACAGTAGGCTCCCCGGGGGAGCCCCAGTTTCGGGCTCCTATTGAACACCCTGTAACCCACAGCGTAGAGAGCCGCTAGGATGCTCTCTCCCTCATAGGCTTCTATGACCTTGTCTCTATAGTAGAACCTGACACGCCGGCCGCGCCTGAAATCCAGGATCGGGTGCTCATAGATCCTATAATCAGGCAAGACTAACACCTATCCAGGGGTAAACACTATATGCTCTACGGTAAAAACTAGGCGATTACCGGGTTGCACAAGAACTAATAAGTTAGTGTTTTCTAAATTAATTTAATCCTATTAACCATTGATCAATGGGGGGAAGTACTGGTGGAGATAAAGGAATGCCTGATACGCTCGCTTATCGAGACAATCCCTAAGGCCATGGGTCTCGACGCGAAGATCGTTGAGGACCTTGTGGCTAAACGCAGGCTCAAATTAGCGAGAACACCTGACCCGAAATACGGGGACTATGGTGTAGCGCTCCACGTAGTCCTCCATATGGTTAAGGCGCCCCGCCAGGAATGGGATAGGCTCCTCTCTAGGATAGCCGATGAAATAATGGGTTCCGGCAGGGCCAAGGAATGCTTCATACATAAGATAGAATATTCTAATGGTTACCTCAACTTCTACATAGACTATAGAAAGCTCTCCAGGATAATCTTCGAGAAAATAATAGATGAAGCCCTGTTCGACGAGATAAGGTCTTATGGGCGGGGAGAAAAGATACTCGTAGAACACACGAGCGCGAACCCCATCCACCCCCTCCATATTGGGAGCGGTAGGAACGCCGTTATAGGCAATACCTTCGCGAGAATACTGCGCAGACTAGGTTTCAGCGTCCGCGAGCACTTCTATGTTGACGATATGGGTAGACAAGTAGCCGTGATGGTTTACGGATACATGAAGGTCAAGAAGAAAGGGATAGAGCCTCCCCCGGAAATCAAGCCTGACCATTGGATCGGAGCGATCTACGCTCTCACAAACATCTTTGTCTCGATAAAGACCATGCACCGCGAACAAGAAAAAATAGCGGGCGAGACAAAAACCCTTATCAGTCACCTCAAGGAGGAAGCGATTGAGAAGCGCAGCGATGGGTACCTGT
>JALWQP010000125.1 GCA_027083045.1 Desulfurococcales archaeon | reverse complement strand
ATATTGTGCATGATCATTTGTACTATCTCGTGAAACATAGATGTAGAGGAATAATAGTAGTAAAAGGATCAGAGGATATTCTGGATCTCATTGAGAAATATCATGACCTCGTCATAGCATATAACCACTATCATTTATCCAGTACATGTATAGCGACCATTGTGGTGGACGGCTTCTCAACCGACATTATCAGGTTGCATCGCGAAATACTGAACAGGGGATGTACTTCGAGATACATACCGATAGACTACAGGAGTGAATAGGCTATGGGGATACAAGAGGTTCTCGATAGATATGAGATACGATTCAAGCCAAGAGAGGGATATTGGCTCACAGGATGGCTTGTAGACGAGATAACAGGATCCCGGTCATGCATAGATGCGAGCCTAGACTTGGGGATAAGTTGGAGCAAGTTATGCCTGACCAATAATAAGATACTCGTAGACAAGGTCCAGATCCCCCTTCTAGTGCCCAGGGAACCTGACAGGATAATCTACATTAATGATCAAGGAATGGATGCATACGAAGTAATCAGGAGAACAGATACTGGTTTTTACAAGCTAAAAGCCATCAAGAAATATGGAGCTCCCACTCTCGAGATAAACGGGATACACATGCACCGAATAGTAGGAGTTGATCCTTGGACTGATTCACGGATAAAAGTAAGGGCCGCCAGGATAAAGAAGGGCGTCAAGGTTCTCGATACATGTATGGGCCTAGGATACACTGCCATACACTCCCTCCTAAGAGGAGCTGAACTAGTTGTGACCATTGAGAAAGACGAGAACGTCTACTGGATTGCAACACATAATCCTTGGAGTCATGGGCTCAGTGATGCACGTGTAAAGACATTATTGGGCGATGCCTCCAAGATCATAGGCTTGCTCCCAGATTCTTATTTCGACAGGATAATCCATGATCCCCCAAGATTTACGCGTAGAACAGGAGACCTGTACAGTCTTGAGTTCTATCGTGAAGCCTACAGGGTTCTCCGTGTAGGCGGGATTATGTTCCATTACACGGGAGAGCCGCGGAGACACGGTGCTCCAAGCATATTGAAAGGTATAAGTGAGCGGTTGAGGAAAGCTGGTTTCTATCCTGTTGTCTACGATAGGAGGGCTCAGGGCTTTGTCTGCCATAAACGTATATGATTATATGGTGCCTACCCAGTCTTCTCGATCTTTTCCAATATCTCATAGATATCTTTGCTGAACCCCGGGCGTAGCTCTCCAAAGGCTTTCTTGATCTCCTCCCTGATCCTCTCATTCACATTATAGCATCCCGACTCATGTACTAGGAATTTCTTATTCACAAGCCTTGCTATGGCCCTGTTAACGGTCAGTTCGATGATAACGTCATCGAACTCTGGGACTAGTTCGGGGTCTCTGAGCCTCTTGATCTCCTCTCTTATCTCTATAACGCTGATGATCTCGCCTACACTAATGTGTTTCAGGAAATACTCCATGATCAGCCTTTCGAGCTTGGGGAGAGAAAGTATGTCTTTAACGCCTGGTAGTTCGGCGAACAAACACTCATCACCCTTACTAATAATACCATGTATTATAATATGTATGTTCGTTTACCATGAATTTAGAGTTCTTCCTCGCCATACAGAAGTTTCTGAACAGGCACTTATTGCATAATGGTTCTTTGCCGCGTAGGCATATCTTGCGCCCCATAATCCACAGATGATCATCGAGAAGCCCGGAGGGTACACCGCCTTTGTGCGCCAATAATCTATATGCTCTCTTTATAGTCATTCTGAGCAGGACGTCTTCCTCCCATGTAACCTCTACGCCTCCTGTAATTTTGTCCCATAGGGGACCACTAACCATTACTATGCCGAGCCTATATGCTATCCTTGACAAGTGGTTATCGATTGCGAGGTCTAGCTCATCCATTATTTCTATGAGATCCCTTGCCTCGAGGAACTTGGCGAGAAGCATGGCTTTCTTTTCAACGGGGTCTTCGTAAGCCCTGAAGACTCTTAGCTTCTCGATAAGGCCCGGAGAACTGATCACGTCATGGAGCCTCACAGTGTATCCTCCTATAAGCTTCTCAACACTCCCCTCGTAGAGTTTGACGAGTTTCAACCCAAGATCCCTGAGAAGATAAGTTCTCACAACAATATCAGGGGGAGAAGCACTACCAGCCGATAGCCATTCTTTTACCTCATCAGCACTTATCTCCATGAGGTGTTCTGGCGAGAAGAAATCCGGGTCCTCATAATATTTCTTGGCTCCCAGCCTGTAGAGCAGGTCTGCACCGTGATAGAATTCTCCATCAACATAGCCCTCGTATGGCTTCCCTGGCCGGCTGAGCCTATGATCCATAGCGACCATGACGAGGAAATATCTTAGAACCTTTTCACGCTCATCCTCTCTTGGCGGATAGTATTTTGGGTCATAGACGTCCAGCTTTGACAGGCTCGGCTTGTTTTTGCTCAGGACTCTTGCAGCTCTGTCGATAATTCTTGTATCGATGCCTATGACCTCCAAGAAACACACCTCTATCAGGACAAGAGATTATTGTTTCCATCGGCCTAAAAAATCGTAGGGAGGAGAAGACTTGGTGGATACTATCTACGACTATGTCATTTCAAGAAAACTGGAACTGGTAAAGCCAACTATAATAATTGGTGGTGTCAAGTCGACGACGATCAAGGCCATCGATCTAACAATCATAGGACGAGTACAGGTCAATGGCACGATATCAGCCGACAAACTAATGGTTGTTGGACACGGTCTTGTATCCAGAATAGAAGTAAAAGAAGCATACCTGATCGCTAATGGGCCCTTGTTCATTGATGTTCTTAACGCGAACAAGGCTCTGATCATTGGGCGGAGCGGCTCTGTTATAGCCGATTTCATCAAGGCAGACACATTGTTCATGGAGAGATCATATGCTTCTAGAATAGTTGTTCAAACACTTAAACTCTCATGGGGGGTTGGGATAAGAATTCTGGAGGATGCCCGCGAAATATTGTTCTATGATCCACATGTATGGTTCGAGGAGATCCGTGCCGAGAACCCAGCGATCACTTACAAGTACAGCATTCAAAAGCTCTCATCCGCGCCTCAACGACTTTCTCACGGAGATTCATGAGGGTGGACGCTATAAGAAATAATTCCCCAGGGCTTATCTTGTCTCCAGGCTTGATCCTGCCTATCCGACTTTCGATCTTGTCGATAAGGTCTATTGCTTCCTCAAGCACCGGAACAAGATCCTTACAGCCGTTCTTTGAAGTCATCTTAGCACCTATATGAATCCTGGTTGTGACCGTGTTAAAAATAATTTCTTACCAGAAAATATAGTATGATAATATCGATGAAATTGCTTATTTGCACAAATTATAGGTCCGGCACAAAGCTACTCGAGCGGCAGGCAGAAGAACTTGTCATTCCATACTTGCTATGCCTTGAATAATACTATATGTTTCAATATGATGGATCCTAGCACCGTATCTACAAGTATGTGTTAGGCTCGAGAAAGCATCTGAAGATCTGACTGAGCATAGGAAGTATTGGGGGAGACACTCCTATCTTAGCATCTAGAGAATAACTATGAGGAGCTTGAACTATTCGCTTATTTGAGTATTTAGAGTTTTTCGGTGGCTTGGGTGGCTTTCAATGGTTCATTGGTTAGGGTTCTTAATGATAGTCATCATGGGCTGTGATGCCCTATGACGGCGTATATCCCGTAACCCGCATGTAGCTCCTGATGAACCACCGATAAAGATGAGGTGGTTGAGGGGGAAGCCCGTGCAAGTTCCCATAGTCACTAAAATACCCAAAATACCATGCACGGGTAGCCGCTCCGATGTTGCAGACAAATTCCTGGTATTACCCCCCGGGGGAAAGATTTAAAGGCACATATAATCTCTTCCTGAGATATAATGAGACCCTCATTGAAGGGGTGGGGGGCATCTTTTTATT
>JALWQP010000124.1 GCA_027083045.1 Desulfurococcales archaeon | reverse complement strand
GTATACTACTCTATGGCCCTCCAGGTACTGGTAAGACTTTGTTGGCTAAGGCTGTCGCCACCGAGAGCGGCGCCAACTTCATAGCAGTAAGAGGACCCGAAATCCTAAGCAAATGGGTAGGAGAATCAGAGAAGGCTGTTAGAGAGATATTCCGTAAGGCGAGAATGTACGCGCCCGTAGTGATCTTCTTCGACGAGATAGATGCAATTGCGCCAGCTAGGGGATATGCTGCCGATACAAGAGTTACCGAGAGAATAGTTAGCCAGCTACTAACAGAAATGGACGGGATATCCGGTCTTGAGAACGTAGTAGTGATAGCGGCGACCAATAGGCCCGATATACTAGACCCGGCCCTACTGAGGCCAGGAAGATTTGATAAACTCATCTATGTGCCACCACCTGATGTCAACTCGAGGCTCGAAATACTAAAGATACATACGCGTAATATGCCGCTAGCCCCCGACGTGGACCTCTACGAGCTTGCACAGAGAACTGAAGGTTATAGCGGTGCTGATCTAGAAGCACTTGTTCGTGAAGCAGCCATGAGAGCGCTCAAAGAGGACATAAATATCACAAAGATACATATGAGGCACTTCCTAGAGGCAATGGAGAAGGTAAAGCCATCGATAACCCCGGAGATAGTAAGGATATACGAGGAGTGGGCGACGAGGGCAAGGCAGAGACTTCCAAGAGAATACCTCAAGCCATCTGTTTACTCTTAGCTTCCGCTCGAGGAACTCCACCATTTTTGTTAATGCTTATATAACTCGAAACAATAACCCATACATGACCAATTTCAATAACTATGCAAAGCAGGGTAGATAATCATGCCGCGGTTCTCTGAGATATGGAGAAACCAACCATTATTCAGACTAATACTAGAAGAAGTACTGAACCATACATCTGGTGTCAGCGAGAAAGACCTGCTTGAAACATTGAAGAAAGAGCATGGAGTAGATGTATCGAGATCAGAGTTCTACGAGGAATTAATGAAGCTCGAGCTAAGAGGATTTATTGTTGTTGCCCGTGTCGGCAGGGATCTGATAATCAAAGTATCACCCAATATTATAAAGCTTCTTTCTTGAACTATGATCACTGCTTATTTTGCCCCAAACAATAAAAATAGTGATTAGAGAGGTGTTACCTTATGGGTGTTAATCTAAGGGATTTAATCCCTGATAAAGCTAAGACGATAATCGAAGACTTAAAGGCTCTACGCGGAAAAACTGTTATTATAGACGGATACAATGCTCTCTACCAATTCCTAACGGCGATTAGGCAGCCCGATGGAACCCCGCTCATGGATAGTCAGGGAAGAATAACAAGTCATCTTAGCGGCCTTTTCTACAGGACAATAAACATCATGGAGCATGGAATCAAGCCGGCATATGTCTTCGATGGCAAACCACCTGAGATGAAGGCCAAGGAGATAGAGAGGAGAAAAAAGATCAAAGAGGATGCGACGAAGAAGTATGAGGATGCGATCAGAAGGGGGGACATCGAAGCCGCTAGAAGATACGCTATGATGGCTGCCAAACTAACAGATGAAATGGTAGCTGATGCCAAGAAGCTCTTAGATGCAATGGGTATTCCATGGGTTCAAGCACCAGCAGAAGGAGAGGCACAGGCAGCATATATTGCAAGCAGAGGTGATGCATGGGCGAGCGCATCACAGGACTACGATAGCCTATTATTCGGTTCGCCTAGGCTTGTAAGAAATCTGACCATTACTGGTCGGAGGAAGCTTCCGAGGAAGAATGTATACATTGAGATAAAGCCTGAGGTGATAGAGCTTAAGAAACTCCTAGAAGCACTTGGTATAACTCGTGAACAACTAATAGATATTGCGATAATGCTTGGAACAGATTATAACCCTGATGGGATAAAAGGTATAGGGCCCAAGAAAGCGTTACAACTTATAAAAGCCTATGGAACAATAGAAAAGATCATTAAATTATACAAGGCAGAGTTTCCGGTGCCGCCGGAGAAGATTAAGCAGTACTTCTTAAACCCGCCCGTTACATCGGATTATAAGCTTGAATGGAGAGAGCCCGATGAGAAGGCGATCTACGAATTGCTTGTCGAGGAGCATGATTTCAATCCGGAGCGAGTGAAGAACGCTGTTCAGAGACTAATGAAAGCCTACAGGGAGCATATCAAGGGCAGACAAATGGGTCTTGAAGCTTGGTTTAAACGCTAGTATTTCCATCCAAACTCACCGATCAACGGTACGAAGAGACACTCGATCGAACGCCTAATAACGATTTTACCATTCTTTTTATCAACAATGTGAAGCCTCTGTATCCATCTATCACCCACAGGAATAACCATCCGCCCACCATCCCCTAGCTGTTCGATCAGAGGTTTTGGTATATCGGGTGCAGCCGCTGTCACGATTATTCTATCATAGGGAGCCTTCTTGGGATAGCCGCGTGTCCCATCCCCAGTTATTACAGTGACACAATCACTATAACCTATCCTATCGAGGTTCCTACGCGCATATTCGGCGAGCTCAGGTATTCTCTCAATAGAATACACGTGTCCATCTCCACCTCTACAAACTATCTCGGCCAATACCGCTGCTTGATAACCTGACCCTGTACCTATCTCGAGCACCTTGTCTCCAGGCCGGGGATCCAGGGCCTCAGTCATAATGGCGACCATATGGATAGCGCTTATAGTCTGTCCATACCCTATGGGTAGTGGGCGATCAACGTAGGCTAGTTCTCTATAGGGCTCGGGTATAAATTCCTCTCTAGGCACACGGAGTAGTGCTTTTTTGACTTTCTCGCTCTTAATATATCCCAGTCTCTCCAAGTACTTGACTACGCGCCTTCTTTCTTCGACAAACCTTTTTTCATCCATAACCATCAACCATGAATATAGTATAGAGCAACCACACTATAATGCTAATACGGGTGAACAGTACTGGTGCTCCACGAGACCATTAGGGCGTATGGCCACCCAATGATGAGAGCTACGCATAGAACAACGTTCGAGATAACCAGGGACCCGCATCTTACTCCTAGAGGAGACTGTATTATAGGTGTGAATGCTGATAAGTCCGCTGACGATCTGGATCCCCGAGTGAAGGATGCGATAAGGAGAGATGATGCTATCATAATCATAGTATTGAGGGTCGGTCAGCTACAGGACATAGTCTTAGCACAGGGATCAGCAAAGCTTCAGTTAAGTGACCAGCGCAGAATAATAATTAGGAGGAGCACGTACATAGAGCCGGCGACACTAGCTATAAAAGCCAATAAGGCCGCTAGGGATATCGATAGAACCCTTATAGACATGCTCAGAAAAGGTGCAAAGCTGACCATGGATATATACATTCTAGGGCTTGATGAGATCCGCTCTCCATATAAAAATGTAGGGGGCATAATCAATGACTTTTCTAGTATCAGCTAATTTCCAGCGTGCGAAATACCGTTTTATGAACTCGTCTCGCTCGCTAATACTGGATAGGAAGTAAAGGTGGAGTATGCCTTTGCTCCTGAGTAAATACCAGTAGATCTTCTCGAACAAATAGCTAGAACGCGGTATGTTGGCTATAATTCTATCAAAGCTCTCAGCCCTAAAGTATTTAGGAGCAATAAGAGCATCCAAACGGAGAGGTATTATTGTTCCCCTGATCCTCTTCTTGTTAAGCAGTATATTCTCGACACCTAGTCTCACCGCGTACGGGTTCAGATCATTCATCAGAACAGTGGCTTTATGTAGTGAAGCAATATGTATTGCAAATCCTCCTATTCCAGAGAAAAGATCGAATATGATCTCCCCGTCCTCAACGTTTTCAGCGACCCTTCTATGCTCTTCAGATAATCGTGGGTTATAATATGCTCTCCGAAGATCAACCTTGAGCCTTAGGCCATATTCCTTATGGATAGTTGCCGGATTATCAACACACCCCAATAGTTCACGTTCCGCGACCCTGAACTCGCCTTCTACACTTTCTTTACGA
>JALWQP010000123.1:2216-3984 GCA_027083045.1 Desulfurococcales archaeon | reverse complement strand
GTTCATGAGAAGTATAAGAGCCTCTATCCTAGCAACAACTAAGGAGATCAAGCGGATACTTGATAAGAACAAACTAGACTATGATGTAACCTTTAAGAAAAGCATGGGAGGCCTCGAAAGAAGTGTCTTCGTCGTGTATGCGCCGCGCGAGAAACTCTATGGATTAATAAAACCCATTAAGAACAAAAGTGTCCGTGTTATCATTAAACCGATATATCGAGAAAAAATTGTTCTTGAAACACCACATAAAAAGCCCGGCAAGAGCCGCGGAATAATTATAGGATTAGACCCTGGTATCTATACTGGTGTAGCCGTTATAGATCTTGATGGTACCCCTCTCCTAACATTCAGCTCTAAGAACCTTGATAGAGCAGATATACTTGGAATGGTCTCAGGGCTTGGAAGAGTAGTAATGGTGGCTACAGATGTCTCTAAACCACCAACTAATGTTAAGAAGCTTGCTGCAACCCTCAATGTACAACTTTACGTCCCTGATAGAGATCTTTCTACTGAGGAAAAACAAGAAATAGTACGAGGTATTAAGGCCAGATATCCATGGATCGAGATAGATGACACTCATGAGCGTGACGCATTAGCGGCCGCATACAAAGCATACCTGACCATAAGAGATAAGATGATACAAGCCGAGGCCAAAGCCTCTGAAATGACATTTCCAATCAACATTGATAGAGTCAAGATAATGGTTGCAATGGGTGCCAGCATAGCAGAAGCGATCGAGCACGAGATAGAGAAAGCCGTCGCGATGGTCAAAGAAGAAGTAGAAACCCCCAGGAAGAAGCCTAAAAGGACGCCGTCGTTCAGTGAGAAGGAGCTCATGGATAAAATAGACGATCTGTCCCGGAAGATCAAAGTGATTGAGGCCGAGAAACACAGGCTTTTAGATCAACTTGAACAATATAAGAGACGGATTGAAGAGCTCGAGTTAGAGCTCAAAACACTGAAGCTCAGCCGCAGCGATAATGATGAGCTTGCCCGTCGCATCTATATATTGGAGCAGGAAAACAGAGACCTATCGCAGAGACTGAAAAAAGCTCTCGAGGAACTACATCGTACTAAGGAGGAAAAGAAAAACCTTGTTGAGATAGTGAAAAAGATAGTCCGCGGAAACTATGTAAATGTGCTTTCAACTGAAACATTCAGTCCTGGCTTGATCTCATTGGTCCGGAACAAGGATTACCCTCCATTAATTCATGTACGTAACCCCGGAACATTATTGGCTGAACACTTATTATTGCTTAGACAAGAGAGGATAGGATTACTCCTTGAAAAACCTATTAGTATCAATGGAGTACCCGTTCTCGATCTCAATAACTATGACCATGTATTCCTAGAAGACGAATTATTCGTTGAATCACGGATTATCGATGACCTGGAGAACGCGTGGGAGGAGATCAGAAGAAGAGAGGAAGAAGATAAATTCATGAAAATGGTCAGGTTGATCGAAGAGTACAAGAAAGAAAGAATGAAGAGATTAGGACTGAAAAAAGAGCCGAGTCTCTGGGAATTCGATAAGTACTAGTATAGTGTCTCCTTTCCCTCTAGTATTAGATTGGTTATCTTCGTTATATTGGCGAGCTCCTCATCCGCTATGGCTGTGGCCTCAGATTTAATGTGAGCTGGTATTTCGTCGGTGTTATTTGGCGGTATGATCTTTATGCTTGCCATGAGGGGTTTATCAATAGGTTTGCCTATCTGGCTTAGCAATTCAACGTAAACATCTCTAGCGTAGTCAAGCTCTCTATATATT
>JALWQP010000123.1:0-2206 GCA_027083045.1 Desulfurococcales archaeon | reverse complement strand
TCTCCTGGCAACAATATTGTAGATCTTGCCTACGTGGTTCACTGGGTTCTTTCCAGCTGTTGCCTCGAGGCTTATAGGCCTCATCGGAGGGATTAGGCCATTGGCACGGTTTCCTCTACCTGTCGCACCGTCATCTCCATGCTCAGCCGATGTACCGGTGACTGTTAGATAAACAATGCCTTTCTCAGGCATATCCGCAGTATTTACATACACCTTAACATCATAGTCTGGGACGAGCTTTGATGCCAGATCTAGTACGTCGTTAACTATTTGTTCTTTCACGCTCAGATATTCATTCAGATCTTTAACCAGTGAATCGATTATGGCCGCGGCAATCGTTAAGACTATACTCTTTTCCCTACGCAACCCCATTACTTTTATGTCTTCGCCTACAGCAGGGTTTTTCTTCTTGTACTCAGGGGAGTTTAGGAGCTTCTCAGTATTATAGACTAACTTTTCGAGAGGGGATAAGGGAGCGTATCCGACCCCGATACTCGTATCGTTTGCAAGGGGGATACCTGTTCCTGCCTCGAACACGGAAACAAGGTCGGCGCTTCCCTTGCGTACTTTATAATCGATAATCACATGAACGTCTGGGTCGAGGAATCTCATGTTCTTTTTAAGCCAGTTTCTCACAGCTTCAACGATTATTCTACCATACGGTACCTTCACTACACCGTCCTCTGTCTTTACCTCTGTTGTTGCTCTACCGGCGACGACTATGTAGATCGGCTCAAGTATTGTGCCCCCACCAAATCTCGGATTAGCCTGTCCTCCTACCAGCAATGTCTTGTCGAGGTTGTGGTGGAGGATTACGCCGAACTCTTTCAAATAGTATTTGCTTAGAAGTCTTGATGCTTCTTCGCTTGCTGAATCAGCAATGTAGTCAGGATGGCCAAGTCCTTTACGTTCCACAAGCTCTACCTTCATATCGGTTACGCTCTCGAACTTTAATGCCTCGACAACAATGTTTCTTTCAACCATGTTAACCACCATTAGCTTCAAGTCTAAATACATATGTTCTTAGAATTTTCTAGTATGTAGAAAGTAATTTTAAGTGTATTTATCCATCCCTTGTTGTTCCCACTGATTGAAATCAACATATTTTGTTTGAAACAAGACCTAATACGGCATCGCTTATTTTAGATCATTATAGTTATAAGTCTCTCCCTTGCCCGCCTTTATTATGCGGGATGGCCCTGGGACTCTGTACATGATCTCTTCGCTGGTGACAGATAAGGTTGTGCTAGCTCTGTTTCTAAGCACTGCCATGATCTTATTAGCTAATTCTTTTCCACGATGTTCACCAGGTACAAGTACTACATATGCTATGCTTCGTTGTCTAACCAAGTGTTCGGGTCCAATAATAACTCTCTGATACACGCCATAGATAGGATCATCTATCTCCTCAATTCCTAGGGCGAGCTTCATCTCTACCCTAAGAAATTGTTTCTTACCGTAAACCATGAAGGCACCCTTAGCGAGATATTCTCCGCTTGGAGGCGTTTTCGATACTTGGTCTCCCCTCACCCAGAATACATCGAGGGCCCCCACGCCTTCCTTCCAGCCTCTCGAATAGCATGCCGCTATAACTGCTGCCTCTTCGATACTTTTGATACTTGGATTCTTTCCCTGGGTCTTTATGACTGTGGCAGGACCACCGTGTATCTCTGCATGCAAGAATATATCTTCCGATGACAAGTATTTTCTCACGATCGTCTCGTTCTGCCCCGCGTCTCTTCCGCCGATTACGAGGAATCCCTCGCTGGTTATGAGCCAATGATATTTTTCGTACCAGTGCTTAGGCCTTATCCCCTTAGCGATCCTGGTCTCGATTTTCGATTTCTTCTCCTCGAGCTCCCAGATTCTTTCCAGGAGTTTTCCTGTCTCTTTCTCTGCTCTTCTAGCTTTACCACGTAGTTCTCCTGCTTTTTTCTTCATTTTTAGAATGTTTTTCCACGCATCAAATCTAACATCTATCTCTACAGGTTCACCACGTACTTTCACCAGAACTTTGCCTTCGCCTGGATTGACTGAAACTATTCCGGGGCACTTCTCCTTGACTTTCTTCCACCCACTCTCTTTTCTTGTCTGGTTTATGCATTCAAGTAATTTTTCAAATAATGGATAATTCGCTTGTAATATATCGGAGATCTTTTCCAATCTTTCAGCCTTCGCCTTATACTCATCATTACTTTTACATAAT
>JALWQP010000122.1 GCA_027083045.1 Desulfurococcales archaeon | reverse complement strand
CATAATAGATTCTTCTCTATTATGTTTTCGAAGCTGCGCACGTACTCATAGCCTTCATTGTCGTAGAATTTGAAGCCATTGTATTCCGGCGGGTTGTGGCTCGCGGTAACCGATATTCCGAGTGCCCCGTGTTTTTTCGCCGCATAGGCTGCGACGGGCGTCGGGGCTAGGCCCACGATGTTCACATCAAATCCTGAAGCCATGAGACCTGCTGATATTGATGCCGTGAATAAATGGCTCGTGGTCCTGGAATCGTATACAATATAGGCTTCATGGACACTAGTTGTCTGCCTCAGGACTAGTCCCAGTTTATACGCGAGCACCGGATCTAAGACGTCGGGGTACCTCTTCCTTATCCCCGCGGTACCGAATAGCTTCAAGGCTCATCACTACTTCCTACGGGACCTTGATCATATATGTTTAAAGGTATCAATGATATACCTAATTATTTCTTCTCCAGTAAAGCGTAGAAGAAGCCTATTGTTCTATGCTTATGTGGCCATGCCCTCATAGTCCCGGGGATAAAGCCTGGACTGTATGGTCCCTTCAGCCCAACAAGCCTTGCATTGCCGTGTTTCTTTAGGAACCTTGCTACCACGTCCTCGTTCTCTTCTCTTAACAAACTGCATGTACAATAGAGTAGTCTGCCTCCTTTTCGTAGTAGCTTCCAGCCTGCCTCAAGCAACTCATATTGTAGCTTGCTGAGCTCCTCGACTTTCTCTGGACGTAGTCTCCACCTAAGATCAGGGTTTTTCATTAAGGTTCCATCACTACTACATGGAGCGTCGACGAGTACTCTATCAGCTATCTCCTCACCCAGTATTCTCGGAGCTTCTCGCCCGTCCATGAGGTAAGTCTTGACTATTTTTATGCCAGCCCGCCTAATGATTTGTTTAAGCCTCTGCATTCTGAGCTTGTTTACGTCGAAGGCATATATTGTTCCTTGATTCTTCATTAGTTCCCCCATGTGCTCGGTCTTGCCACCCGGCGCTGCCGCTATGTCTACAACGGTCATGCCAGGCTCGGGTGCAAGGATGATAGATGCCAAGGCACTGGCTTCCTCCTGCATTATGATCATTCCTTTACGCCAAAAAGGTGATTTCTCAAAGTTGTATGGGCCTTTAAACCTTATGACTGTGGGGACTATTTTTGAGACTTCTGGCTGTTTTCCTTCCTTCTTAAGCTGCTTTACTATTATGTCGACACTGGTCTTGAGGATGTTGACCCTAATGCTTATTGGTAGTGGTGTATCAAGGCTTCTTATGAGCTCATCGGTTTCATCGCCTAGGAGTTCTCTTATCTTTCTCACATACCATGATGGCAGGAAGTATTTGTATTCTATTTCTTCGTCCTCGCTACTCGGCTTGTATCTGTAATTCTTTAGTTTTGTTTCGAAAAGCTTGTGGTAATACATGCCGGTGTAGGGATGGGTTTTATGCGAGATTAGTTCAGCTACTGGTTTGTCGAGTAGTCTTAGTGTTTTCTGGGAGGGATCCCTAAACACTATGATCTCTAGGACTGTCCGGAGCGCTGCTCTGAGCCATGGGTCTAGTATTAGTGGTTCGACGCCGATTATCTCCTTGATCATCCTATCAAGTATTCCTAGATGCTTCATTATCCCGTAGAATATGGCTGTCACGAGCGGGTCTCTCTTACCCCCTAACAACCCGTATTTTCTGAATGCTCTTCGCTTAGCGTCCTGGCTAGGCTTAATTTCTTCTGCGAGGCGTACAGCCTCAATTAAAGCGTAGATCATTTCTTTTTCGAGCAGAAGCTTCGTCATCCCGCTACACCGCTTGATATCATAGTTTATTTAACAGGATTTAATATAGGTGAAACAATAATTCATTATAGCTAGCACGGTCATGGGTGTGGCATTAATGCCAAGACGCTACCGAGTAGAAACATTCAGCGGAGACATAGTTGATGTCGAGGTGAAAGATATTGGTAAGAACAAGGTGGCTGTGAGGCTCATTGGCGGTAATGAGGAGCTCGAGATTATCTTCAAGAAGAAGGTTGACGATGATACCCTCTTAGTTGAGATTAACGGTGAAACCTATAAGGTCAGAGCCAATGAGACCGGCATCTTCATTAACGATGAAAATGCCCTGGTGAGCAAGATTGTTGAGCTTATACCATTGGCTGGAGCATCGGGAGCAGGTAAAACGACTGGTAAGGTTATCAGCAGGCCAGGAGAGATCAGAGCGCCACTCAGCGGAAAAGTCATAGATGTTAAAGTGAAGCCGGGTGACAAGGTCACAGCCGGTGATGTAGTAGCATTGATAGAGTCTATGAAAATGGTCACTATGATAAGGAGCGATGTTGATGGAATAGTTGAGGAGATCAGAGTCGAGCCTGGCAAAGCCGTGACAAAGAATACATTATTGATCCGTATAAAGCCATTCGAGGCGGAAAAGAGGGGGAAATAGGAAAATTCCCTTATTTCTTACAGCGGCATATTACCGTGTTTCCTGGGAAGTATATGCATCATTTCTTCCTTCTTCTCTTTCAGCATGTCGAGGGCAAGGTATATCTTGTACCTGGTATCGGCAGGATCAATGATATCATCAACGTATCCTAGTTCCGCCGCCCTATATGGGTTCGCGAAGACCCTCCTATACTCCGTGAGCTTTTCCCGGAGGAAGGCGTCGGGGTCTCCTTTCTTCATGGCTTCTTTCCTGTAGAGTATTCTCACCGCTCCCTCGGGCCCCATCACCGCTATTTCTGCTGTTGGCCATGCATAAGTTATGTCTGCGCCGAGGCTCTTACTCCCCATAGCTATATAGGCTCCCCCATAGGCTTTTCTCACGATCACGGTTATTTTGGGTACTGTTGACTCAGCATATGCATAGAGGATCTTTGCACCATGCTTTATTATCCCGCCATGCTCCTGGTCTAGCCCAGGCATGAAGCCAGGTGTGTCGACAAACGTTATTATCGGTATGTTGAAGCTGTCGCAGAACCTTACGAAACGAGCTATCTTGAGGCTAGCATCAATATCTATCACACCCGCGTTTACCGCGGGGTTATTGGCTACTATACCTACGCTGTACCCGCCTATCCGGCCGAAGCCCACAATAGCTGATCTGGCGTAGTTCTGGTGTACCTCAAGGAACCGCCCGTCATCGAGGATCCTATATATTATCTCATGCATATCAAATGGCTTTGATGGATCGAGCGGGACTATATCCCTTAGATCCTCGGCTTTCCTATCAACCGGATCATCAGTCTTAATCCTAGGCGGGTCTTCATCGAAACTGCTTGGCAGATATGATAATAGCTCGCGTACAAGCTGGAAAGCCGTGTCCTCATCTTCGGTGACGAAATGAGCTACACCTGATTCAGATGCGTGAACACCCGCTCCGCCTAGTTCTTCAAAAGTCGTCTCTATGCCTGTAGCAGCCTTCACTACTTCGGGGCCTGTTATGAACATGAAGCTCTTCTTAACCATTATGACAAAATCTGTTAGAGCTGGGCTATAGGCAGCCGCACCAGCACATGGTCCCATGATCAAGCTTATCTGCGGTATGACACCACTAGCCTTAATGTTTGCTGCGAATATCCTGCCACATCCATGTAGAGACGCTACTCCCTCTTGTATCCTCGCGCCACCGGAATCATAGATCCCAATAACTGGGGCACCTACCTCTATCGCTTTCTCTATAACTGAGACTATCTTGTCCGCGTGGGCCTCGCCTATGCTTCCACCCATTACCGTGAAATCCTGTGCATAAACGAATACAGGCCTTCCATCGATCTTACCATAACCTACTACGACGCCGTCTCCAAGATACTTCAGCTTATCTAGGCCGAAATATGTCGACCTTGTTGTTCTCATCCATTGAAGGGGCTGGAACGTATCAGGATCCAGTAGCCTATTGATCCTGTCCCAAACCCACAGCTTTCCCTTCTTCCGCTGCGCCTCTATTCTCTGTTCTCCACCGCCCATCATCGATTTCTTCCTTAGTTCATTTACTTCTTCCAGGAGGTCCTTGATCGTCTTTTCAGCCAATCTAATGCACCCGCTGGGGAGGTTATCCCTT
>JALWQP010000121.1 GCA_027083045.1 Desulfurococcales archaeon | reverse complement strand
GCACTCAACATCGGAGTGGGCATGATACCCAGGATGGGTGTCGAGCTGGCGATGCTCGCGGTGGCGATGGGAAGCGGGTTAGTCGGCCCCGACGCCCTCACGGTTGCGATCCTGATGTTTTTACCACCTATTTCTCGCACAAGAGATATGAGGGATGGCGGCACAACGAGGGAGGCGAACCCATATCTACGGTAGTCTTCGATATATTTCTCCAACATCCTTATGTCAGCTATAGGCTTCAAGACAGTATGATCGATCATTGATGCCAGTTTTTTGGCACTAATACTACTAATAAGGTCTTCCAATATGTTCTTCATACTCCTGCACCTAGGACAATGTATAGACAATACTATTTATAATAGGTATTATCCATTCCATATATAACCAAACAAATATCGTAACCCAATTATATGATGCGGATTGGTGAATATCGGTTGAAAGGAACACTCATATTAAAGATCATAGTAGTCAGCATCCTGCTTTATATTATATCGTTTCTAAGCGGAGGATTCGTAAACATCATAGGACCTATAGCGGAGCAATTAGCGAGCACAGCATACATAGTACTAGCCGCCGGGTGCTTGTTGTTAATAGTTCTTCCGCTCTCTATGTATGTAAAAATCCGGAAAACCTCTCATCATGAGGGAGAACGATCTGCGAAAGAGATTCGGAGAGCAGTATCGTTGGTAATAGCAGCGTTTATCATAGCGTTGATATTTATACCGCTCATGAACCAAGTTATTGTGGTTCCATCAAGCGGATCATACATTGCATCATACTATGTAGAGACAATAGACAAGCCCATCGAGGTATCCATGACCAGAATAATCCCGTTGGAGACAGCCTACGCCTATGCTCTATCACTTCTACAAATACCCACCCATACGATCTATATGGACGAGTCATACCTGTACTACAGAGGCGATAGCGTTGTTTACAACTGGATAATTGAGCCTGAGGGGTTCTGGAACGAGCTGTTCAGGAATGCTTACGGCGTAGTCTTTGTGAATGGCTCGTCATATCCCCCGGACGTTGAATTCGTAAATCATACCCTCTACTGGTCCCTCCACCGGGTCAGGATCACCCCGCTGTACATCGACACGCTCTACAGGGAGTTAAAGGCGAGGAATTTGTTCTGCAAGCCTCTCCTCGAGGACAATATAGAGGTTAGACTAGGAAACGAGATATACGTGCTAGTCCCTCTCGAGACCTGGCAGAGAGGAGCAGACTACTATGTCCCATTGCTTTACGGCTACGCAGTGATAAGCGCTGATGGAAATATAAGGATTGTTCCCGCAGATAAGCTGCTCTCAGATCCTGTGCTCGGCCCTATTTTCAAGACCTACAAGATCCCTATAGTCCCAGAGGTAATAGCACGTGAATGGATACAGCTATACAGGTGGAGCCCAGGCTTCATAAATGTTGCCCTCTATCACCAGACGTTCACGATAAGAGATATAGGTCTAAATCCTCAACCGTATCTTGTATTCGACGACAATGGGCACCTATACTGGTTATTTGTCGCCGAGCCCAGCGGGGCAAGCTATGCAATTAAATATATAATATACGTTGACGCCGAAACCATAAATCCTGCAATAAAGATCTATAGGCCGAGAACGCAATGGATAGGTGCTTCGAAGATAGCCTCATATATACAGAAAGCTCATCCGAGATATGACTGGGAAAGATTCAAACTAGCGGAGCCAATACCGATCATAATCAATAATACGCTATACTGGAAAGTCACGATCATAACGAGTGATGGAAGAGGGGTCATATCAATAGATCTCGTAAACGCGAAAACCGGGAACGTCTACTCGCTACCCGTGAAGAACACGCTCAGCCTACAAGAGTTCAAATCATTCTTAAAAACACTCAGTGGTACTCATGCAAACATCAACATCACATCACCGTCAATTCTTCAGAGGATAGAAGAAATAAAGAAGAAGATAACCACAATGATAGAAGAACTACAGAAATTACTGGCACAGCTCAATGATCTTGAAAAACAGATTAACGGGACTAATAGATGAAGCTTTTAACCGCTAAGCTCAATGGAGCAGTCAAGGCCATATTTTTCTCTAAGTTCCTCCTTGATGTGCCTTATACGTTCAACCAGTTCCCTGGTATCTATGTCTCCGCGGAACCTAACAATTAGATCGCCATGGACGACATTATCACTTATTCGTCTCATCTTAAGTGAGACAAGGCTAAAACCGTGTTCTTCCACAAGTCTACGCACCCTATCTACGAATTCTTTGGGGGGTGCTATATCGCTGAGGTACATTATGACCTTCTTTCCCGTATCATATAATTCAACAAATATATAGATAGTTATAATCAGTGCCCCCACATAATCGATCATATAATTGACCATGGCGCCGCCCAGACTCGCAGCTATAACGATCCCGCTCTCTATTAGTTCGCTGACCGTGAATACAGCGTAGGCCCTAAAGAACTCTCCAGCACGGCCAGCGAGGATTATTGCACCTAGATAGAGGAAGAACCCGGCCACAGCCATCCATACAGCCTGTATATATACATGGTACTTATTGGTCTCCATAAGCGTCGAAACAGCTATTCCTGCGACGAAGCTGTAGGCAAGCATACTCACTATTGTCCCGCCGAAGCCTAGTTTGTAGTGCCCATAGTGGTGATCGGCGTCGGGGGGCATGAGGCTTGCTCTGTAGAAGTAAACAGTAGATATTATGGCTACGATGTTGGCAAAACACGTTAGGGCATCAACGAAGAGGCTCCGCGACCCAAAAATTACTCCGCCTATTATTTTAACGATAGCGCCGGATACACTCAATAGAAGTATTATCACTAGTAGCCTCGTATTGAAGCCTCGCACAATTATCATCCATGCACTCAATTACCGTTCTTTCCCTTATCAATACCTATAAAATCATATAAACTCTTACCTTTCTTCTTATTGGCGGATTCTCTAGACAGATAGTCTATGAACTCCTTTGGAGCCTCTACTCTGCCCTTCTCGAGAAGCTCTATGAAGAACGTATCCCTAACAGGCTCATACACAAGCTTGTAGAACTTGCCAGGATGACGTAGTACTTCCTCGGGGAAGCTAGACACATATTCGAGGGCGGCCTTCCAAGCTTTCTCGGGATCCATTAATGGCTTTATCTTTCTCGTGATCTGTCGGTCAAAATCATACTCTGTCTGTTCATTACCGCCAATCATGTAGTAGCCCCTAGGCGATAACTCTACGCACTCGCCTAGCTCCTCAACGAATCCCTCCGGGCACTTATCAATCTTACCTCCGCTTCTCTGTCTTCTCATTATCTCCACGACTCTCATTACCCTATACGGATACTTGTGTGGACCATAGTATTTCGCCCATGCATAGAATATTGCGCGGTTCAGCCCGAAGCTCTTGGCTTTCCTTAGATCCTTTTTGAAAAGATAGTGTCTAGCGGCTTGGAGGAGAGCCATTACCTGGAACCTTCCAATGCCGAGAGCCCTTAGCTTCTTCTGTATAATATTTTTGTCCAAAACAGGCCGCCCACAGCAAGGGTATTTATCGATTTACCCGTATATATGGTGGTAATACCCGTACAAAACCCTTGTGTAAGCTATACTTTTTAGGCTCGTCCATACAAGTAATGATTAGTAAAGGAATCTCTCGTGGGGAGTATTATGAGCAGGAACGCCCTAATCGGAGTCTTCATCATCGCCCTTATAATCGTAGGCGCAGTAGCGTTCTACGCGGGAACGTTGTACGCCGCAGGAAAAACCACATCGACAGCAACTACAAACACGGCGACACCAACCACTTGGACGCCGCCAACGACCATTAAGGCGGCATGGATATATGTAGGGCCAGTAGGTGACTTTGGCTGGAGCTACATGCACGACCTAGGCAGGAGGATCGTTGCAGACCTATTCAAGGACTGGCTGAAAACCACCTACGTAGAGAGCGTAAGCGAGGACAAGCTAGGACAGACAATCGACACGCTGGTCTCCCAGGGATACAACGTTATCTTCACCACAAGCTTCGAGTTCATGGATGGAACCATCGCGGCCGCCAAGAAGTACCCGAACGTAATGTTCTTCCACTGCTCAGGATACAAGAGAGCCCATAATGTGGGCACCTACTTTGCCGACCTATACCAGGTCTACTACCTGGACGGACTGATCGCGGGTGCTCTGACCAAGACAGGTAACATCGGCTATGTTGCAGCTTATACTACACCCGAGGTTGTAAGGCACATCAACGCCTTCGCCATCGGCGCCGAGGAGGTCGGAAAACAACTAGGCAAAAACATCAAGGTACACGTAATCGAGATAGGAGCATGGTTTGCCCCCGATAAGGCAAGAAACGCCGCCGAAACCTTGTGGAAGAATTATGACGTGGACGTGCTAGCCTACACCGAGGACTCAACAGCTATCCTGCAGCTAGCGGAGCAGATAACCAAGGACTATGAGGCCGGCAAGGTGAGTCATCCATTATACGTGTTCAGCCACTACAGCCCTGGATGGATTTACGGTAAGGACGCCGTTGTCAGTGGTCAGATCGTTCACTGGGAGATAATATATGCTGATATCCTATCAAAGATAAAGGCTGGCATCTACACGCCATACAACCTAGAGCATGTCGATTACTGGTATCTGCTCAACAGTGGTGCGGTAGACTTTGGCTGCTGGATATTCCCCAACGGCACCGTGATGCACATCAACCCGAAGTTCGTCAACATACTCAAGAACACCTATGTCACTGACAAGCTAACTGGTAAGAAGATGAGCGTATACGAGCTAGTTATGGAGCGCTACATAATGTTTAAGGATGCACCAATGCTAACACCACTAGAACTGACTGACCTAACCCATAAGTATCAGACCATTGTAAAGATCACTGTAGACAACAAGACGATATTCATAGGCACACCATTCGATCCATTCACAGGCCCTCTCGAGGGCTACAAGCTAAAGAACCCGAGCGAGAAGGTAACAATACCGGCTGGCGAGAGACTGGGCCACGACCAGCTATGGAGCATGGACTGGTTCGTCAACTGGGTAGTCTACCATTCGTGACCCGTTTTAGCGGTATAACATAAATACCGTGGCCGCAAGCATAATACTGATTTAAGGAAGGGTGGTAGTAGTGGCAGCGGAGGCAAATAACGCCAAACCCACTTTTTTATCCCCTCCTCAAGAGGGTAAGGAACCTATTGTCAGCCTACGAGGGATCACAAAGCGATTCCCGGGAGTCATTGCCCTAGATCATATAGATCTCGATATTTATCCTGGAACAGTGCACGCCCTACTAGGCGAAAACGGTGCAGGAAAATCAACGCTAGTGAAAGTCCTATACGGCATCTACACACCGGATGAAGGAGAGATCATCATAAATGGCCGATCAACAAGGCTTACAAGCCCCGCCGACGCCATCAGCACGGGAATAGTAATGGTCAGCCAATCACCACAGATCATCGATACATTGACTGTTGCCGAGAACATCATCCTAGGGCTTGAAAAATATAATCACTTCGTACCAGTAACAAAAGTGTACAAGACTATAAGGGAAGAATCCAAGCGCGTAGGCATAAAGATAGAGCCCGGCATCGAGGTCTGGAGGCTCAGCTATACTCAGAAACAGCTCGTCGAGATACTACGTGCAATCCTGCTAGGTGCAAAGGTCCTATTACTAGACGAGGCTATTACATACCTGCCGATTGAGGAGAAAAAGAGATTCTACAAGTTCATAAGACAGTTTGCTGACGAAGGAGGAACTGTTGTCCTCATCACCCACAAGATCTACGAAGCAATGGATGTAGCGGACAAGATAACTGTTCTAAGAAGAGGAAAAGTAGCAGGTCATCTCGACAGGAAAGAGGCTACAATAGAGAAGATAAGAGCACTAATGTTCGGAGAAAGAAGCGCCGAGATCACATACGAGAGGCTCCCGACCGCACAGCCAGAGCCCAATACTGTCCTTGAGGTAAAAGACCTATGGGTGATGGGTGACTTCGGAGGCTACGCAGTACAGGGTGTGAGCCTCGAGGTAAAGGAGGGAGAAGTACTGGGTATCGCCGGAGTAGCTGGTAATGGCCAGAAAGAACTTATCCAGGCAATAATGAGGCTAAGGCCGGTTATCAAGGGCAAGATTATGTATAATGGCGAAGATATCACTAGGAAGACAACTTACTACTTGAGAATCAACGGCGTAGGCTACATACCAGACCTACCAGCCAAATATGGTGTAAGCATCGAGAACAGCATCATTGAAAACATAGCAGTACTACCAGTATATAGCAGGGGAATCATAAACTGGGACAAAATAAGAGAACTAACACTTAAGCTGATAAAGGAGTTCGAGATAAAGACACCATCACCAGATACCCCCGTAAAGTTTCTCAGCGGAGGGAACATCATGAAAGTTCTTGTCGCGAGAGAATTAACAGTGGCGACTAACCTCCTAGTAGCATACAACCCGACGAGAGCACTAGATGAAGCAACAGCGATCAAGGTCAGGAAGATAATCAAGGATAAGGTGCTAAAGAATAAGGTATCAGCAATAATCGCCAGCGAAGACCTTGACGAGATTTTCCAGATCAGTGACAGAATAGCCGTTATGAACTCGGGCAAAATAGTAGGTGTATTCCCCGCAGACAAGGCCAAGAGAGAAGAGATTGAGCACTTGATGGTGATGTAGCTTGAAGGTCAGCATGGTTATTGTTAGAAGGGTCAAGCCCCTACCCTACTGGATCATACCCATCATAGCCCTACTCGCAGGAATAGCCATCAGTGTAATAATCCTATACGTCTTAATGGGCGCCAGCCCAGCCGCGGTTCTAAGTGCAATAGTCTACGGTTTCACAAGGCCTGGCGTCGTCGCCAAGACATTCGTAGCACTAACAATAGTTGGTATAGCATTGCTGGTCAGCTTCAAGGGCAGTATTTGGAACATCGGTGGAGAAGGACAGATAACGTTCGGATTAATGGCTGCGACATGGGTAGCACTATTCACGGCATTGCCATATATTAACCCGGGTCTAGCGCAGGCCTCAATGATACTGCTTGCTATGGTGGCGGGCGGTATATGGGCATTACTGGCAGCCCTCCCTAGGGCTTATCTCGGACTAGACGAGGTACCGGTAACACTGATCATGAACTATATAGCATACTATATCGTGGACATCCTCGTGAGAGGCCCATGGCTAGGCAAACACGTCTATAACTATATTAGAACAGATACTATACCGTCACAGGTAATGTTTCCTCAGGTACCAGGGACAACGATGACGTGGGATGGATTGTTCCTGCTGATAATACTGCTAGTCGGTGTTTGGTATTTATTGAAGAATACATCCATTGGTCTACGAATAAAGATTCTTGGAAACAACCCTAACCTACTTAGAAGCAGTGGCATCAGTGTACCTTTAATGGTCATAGTCGCACTAACAATCTCTGGATTCATCGCAGGAAGCGTTGGAGCACTCTACCTAGGGGGAGACGTCTACCGTATAAGCTATCCAGTCGAAGTACATACCGCAAACTATGGTTATACAGGCATTCTAGTAGCATGGCTATCAATGCTAGAGCTAATAGCAGTACCTATCGCGGCATACATTGTAAGCGCACTATACACTGCTGGTATACAGTATCAGATACTTGTTGGGGGACACCTAGGGCAGCTTATAACTGCTGGCTCTGCTATAGTGGATGTTTTCATCGGTAGCATCCTGCTAATGTATACGATCCTAATAACAATCTCGGAGTACAAGATAAAGATAATCGTGAAGAAGAGGTGATATGCAGTGCCTGGATCCATAGCCTCATTCATTATTGGTGTAAGCTCGATATTCCTAGCCTATTATCTAGCAGCTGTTGGGCATGGATTAATGGAGAAAAGCGGTGTGCTAAATCTAGCAATTGACGGTGTCTTCACCCTAGGCGTAGCGGTAGCGTTCGCTATTAGCGTCTACACGTTCAGTGTCCCGTTAGCAACATTCATAGCAATGATTGTCGCTGCGATGTTTGGTTTAATGCTGGCATTCATTACCACAAAACTGCCGATCAGTCACGGAGCAGCTGGATTATCAACGATGTTCCTCGGATATGGATTGGCGGCATTGGTTGGTTTGCCAGCTAGACAGCTACAGATAAATGGTAGATCACTGGCGACGATACAGCCGTCGCTCGGCGGGACATGGGTATGGTTCTATGTGGTAGCATTCGCGGTGGCTGTAGGGATATGGTACCTCGTAGAGAAAACCAAGATAGGGGCAGCTATACGCGCTGCCGGTGAGAACCCCGCCAGCGCCGAGGCACTGGGTGTTAATGTTCTTGCAGTAAGACTGTTTGCGAGTGGGGTGGGATATGCGCTGATCGGTATAGGCGCGGCTGTATTCGAGCTAGCATACACGCAGGTATGGAGTCAAGGTGCAGGCATGGGCTATGGATGGATCGCGTTCGCTATATCTCTAAGTGCAGGCAGGCACCCAATACTGATAATAATATCAGCAATGATCTTCGCAGTTCTAGACAAATACAGGTTTCTCATTGCGGCTATATACAACCTGCCGCCAGACGTTGGTAAGATGCTACCCTTCGTTGCTGCGATAGCGGCGATGATAATCTTCATGGTCACGCCGTTGAGGAGGAAGCTGGCACCGCCGAAGAGCTTGGGCAAGATCTACTTCAGAGAAGAAAGATCAGTTTAACACTCAATACTTTTTTCTCTCTCCTTTCTCTTCTAATAGATAACAGAATTAACAAATGTAGATCGTCCGGTAGAAATTATAAGTAGGTAGTCAGGGTATTCTGTTTGACAAACTAGCGCGTGGATGATGATTATGCCTCTCGCCAAAATATTTAGAGAGATGAATAAGCGTAGCATATATATTATCATTGGAGCACTGATAGTTTTGGCTTTCAGTTCTTCTTTCCTTCAGGAAACGGTTCCAATTACAAAGACGTTTTATGACAAGATAGTTATTCCTCCAAAATCGCTCTACTTTGTCAAGATACCCCTTTTAACAGGCGATAAATACAAGATCAATTGGACGACGCAACCACGGACGAATATACAGGTATATCTAGGTACATCGATGGACCCGACAATATTGTTCAAGGAGGCGAACCTTACAGAATACAATAATGTATTTCAAGTATTTAATGGGACAAACAATATGTATGTGCTAGGCCTCCTAAACCCCTCGAACAATAATGTCACCGTTATATATTATGTAACAATACATACCCATACTGTGAGAGAAAAATTCCATGGAGTTATATCGCTTATCGCAGCGGCAGCCTTATTCCTAGGTGCAATACTGCTTTATCACGACATAACCGAGAACCTCGCCAAGAAGTACCCCGAGCACAGAAGAGGTAAATTCTATGAGTGCTCGACAAGCAAGCTAACCAAACATGTATGCTCCATAGACGTCCCGCTAATTGATCCAAAGATCCTGCTCAATAAAGTGATCAACAAGCTAAAGACAATGGGCTACAAGTACAAGGGCAGAATAAGCGACACTGTGCACGTAGTCGAGAGGCCTTATAGGTACATAAGGAAATACGGGAAACCGTGTAGCATAGTCATCTCATTAGAGGACAAGCTAAAGCTATACTACGAACTACCGCCCTCAGTTTCGGCTGGAACAATAGATCTGGAGTGGATAGAGGCCGAAGTCATAGAGATAATAAAAGAAATATATGGCCCGAACATATTCTCCGGGAACAAACAGTTTAATTCCCAGACAACAGAATACGGTTAATCAGGATGACGAGGAATCCCGGGTTAAACGTGAAGGGCCGAGTAATCAATGAGGCCCTGGATGATATGGGCCCCGCATAGCCGACTATTCTTTCCCGATAAAATCTTTCAACGAGCATATATATCCAAGTAAATGTATCACATAATAACGTATATTGAAATTATTAAATAAGCTACTGAAACCCTTATTTTCCGGTCCCATAATCATAATATCATGGTGATAAAGAATGGCCAAGTACAAGGTCATCATCGATCCGCGCGATAACTGTATATCCGACATGGTATGTGTAAGCATATGCCCCGACGTTTTCGAGATGAATCCTGAGGACAACAAGAGCCAGATCGTCGAGAAATACAGGGAGAACGGCAACATAGCCGTCGGAATAATTCCTGAAGATCTAAAGAGCTGTGCAGAGGACGCGGCTGCAGCTTGTCCAGTACAAATAATTAAGGTAGAACCGATCGAGTAACGGTATCCTTCAGGAATAAATTGTTATGAATTAATGACTGCTTTTTTCCAATCCATCAGCCATACTATTCTCCCCAGATAACGCGAAGATAAGGAGCCTCATTACTTTCTCCCTGTCGAGAACACCTTTCTCCCACAACTCCTTTATCATGCCAAGAACTTCTGCGAGCTCCTTATCACGAGTAGACACAATGTATTCTTCAACCAAGACGCAAGTCTCCAGAATACTCTTCGCAACTGGTTCCAGCTTGTCCTCATTGAATCCTACATCATCAACAACCACTATGTCGTGTCCTTCAAGCATAGCCTTGATCTCATCGGGGACAACGTGTTTTGAGACAAGGAACATTTGTTTAGGCCTATAGATGCTCTTATAGAGCTCAACAACCCTAACCTCATCCATGAGCACACCGGCTCTCTTGCGGAGCTTATCCACGGCTTCATCCCTGCTTATCCCGAGGACATCGGCCAGCCCGGTGTAGAGTCCCTCAATCCATCTACTCCTCCACTCTTCAGCACTCAGAGGCCTGGCCAGAGGACCCTTGACAATCCTCTTTCTCCGATACCAGTCTCGGAGCTCCTTGAACTCAATTATTATGTCAGGCTTCTTTATCGGCGGATTGTTGTCCGCGTCAAGAACATCGTAAACTCTACCGCCGAAGACCATCATGTCCGGCCTGAGCGCTGTGTAGAGACTCCAAACTCTCGATAAATCACCTGTGTCACCCCATGCAAGAGGCCTCGGCACCTCCATGAAGAAACTAGCGCTCCCATATCCAGGTACATCTATAACTATGTTGGGAGGTATCCAGCGTAATCTTTGCCTACCACTCCTCTCCAAACTTATGATCTTATGCTCCGGATAAATGATCCTTGTGCCTTCGCGGTAGACTTTCAATAGCAGCGCAAGGAAGCCCCAGTTCTGATAAATGGTTCTCAGGTTTGTCCGGAGACTAGTGTTGATCGCCATTAATGATTTCCTGGCATACTCCTCAGCCGAGATCCTTCCTCTGACGAAGTCATGGGTGTATATAAAGAGCTTTTTCTCTAGATGCCTCTTCGGATCATCGAGGAAGCTCCTCATTTCCCGACTATACGTGATAGCGCTCGCGGCGTAAAGATGCAGGACTTGCTCTTCCACATGCTTTAGCTTTGCAATCCAATCGTATGCCTCGCTAAGAGCTCCTCCGACATAGCACTCGACAAAGCATCTGGCGAGCCCCGGATAGTTGGCTGAGCACTTATCTACACAATCCATTGCCTTATCAATAGCTTTCCTTTTCAAACCAGTAGGACACCCACTAATAGTTGATCATCACTGCACCGAATATACTCTTTAGTATAAGTAACATATAATCTAGTAGCAGAACAGAGGACAGAAATCCATGCGTGGGATATGATATGCTTCCCGAAGAGTTCTACAGATTATCCGAACAAATACTAATTGATTCGATCAAATACCCCACGGTTCTAGGAGAAGCCTATGAGGACATTGTGAACTATTACGCGGAGGTTCTCAGGGAGCACGGTGTCGAGACAAGTATAATACGTGTGCCTGACGAATACTTGAAGAAGACTCTTCCCCCAGACTATCATCCTGAGAAGCCGAGATACATATTCTTAGCTAGGATCGGTAGCGGCGACAAGATACTACAGTTCAACGGCCACTACGACGTAGTTTTCCCGGGTGAGGGATGGAGCGTCACAGAGCCTTTCAAACCAGTTGTCAAGGACGGAAAGATCTATGGGCGTGGATCAACTGATATGAAGGGGGGAATAGCGGCTTTCCTGGCTGCAATGATCTATGTGGCGGAGAAACTGGATGATCTAGGCATAATAGTGGAGGCCGCAGTTGTCCCCGACGAGGAGATAGGAGGACTGACGGGCACAGGGTACCTTGTCAGGGACCTGAAGAGTAGGCCGACATGGGTTGTAATAGCTGAGCCGAGCGGTGAGAAGGTGCTCTGGCACGGACACAAGGGCGCTGTATGGGCTGAAGTGATAGTTAAAGGCAGACAGACACATGGCTCAGTACCCTTCCTAGGCGTCAATGCTTTCGAGAAAATGGTGTACGTGGCCAAGCATATCATAGAAAACTATGCTCCAAAGCTCAAGAGGAAGAAGAGCGGGTACAACTATGATCTGCCGGGAGGAGAATATCCGACCATAACTCTTGGAGGAAAACTGACAAGTCCAGGAAGCATAAACATCGTGCCGGGCAGGGTCAGCTTCAGCTTAGATAGGAGGTTGATTGTCGAGGAGAAAGCATCTGATGTTATGGAGGAGCTACGGAGAGCCGTCGAGGAGGCCTCACGCGCAGCGAACGCCGACACTGAGATTAGGTTTGTCCAGATGATGGATCCCGCCTTCACTGATCCTGAGCAGGATATCGTAAAGGCGACAGTCGAGGTAGCGAAGAAAGTTCTGGGATACGAGCCGAGGAAGACTGTGTGTATTGGAGGACTAGATATGCGCTACTACACCGAGGTAGGGGTCCAAGCGGTAAGCTACGGCCCCGGCGACCCTAATGTTCCCCACAAGGTAGACGAGTACATGCCAGTAGAGTCTCTCCACAGGTTCGTAGACATATACGTTGAGCTGATAAAGACGCTCAACGAAAAGTACGGCTCTAAGTAAAGGCGCAGCTCATGATGAAGCCTAAACAGAACATACTGGTAGAGGATGAGTCAGTCGAGAGAATAGCTTTTATCAGCAGAACCATTAACTTTGCCGAAGACGTCCTCGAGGACGCAGAGTGTGAGGATGTGCTAATCAATATTGAGTGGTCAGCTGGGCCAAAAATACTGGTTAAAGGTTGGAGATGCAACTACGATGCAGGGGAGAGCATCGAGGTTTTCATGGATAAATATGACCTGGACGCGGTGTACTCCGAGCATGCAAGAACATCCTATACAAGCCTATACGATGAGGTCGTGAAAACATATATGGAGACGCTACACTACCGCATGAAAAACTATGCGGCAAAAAGCTATACAACCCGCAGAGAATATTATCTCGGTATACTCTTCGACGGAAGAGCATTCCTTCTCGAGGGAGAAGAGGATCACGTCATCTCTCCCGGGATACCACAGTGTTTTTCAGCCCATACACACCCCTCAAACATGCCGGTGCCGAGCAGGCAGGACCTGAGAGTTATTACCAGGCTATTAATTGATAGAGGCATAGGCCATGTCATAGAAACTGTGGGGCCTAGCCTAGCAATATATCGTGTCAGACCACTAACACTTGAAGACTGGGAGAAAATGAAGGAAATACAGAGTATTGAGAACCCTCTGGAAGCTCTTCGGATCCTCTCCAAGTTAAAGGCTCTGAGAACGAGGTATTTTTAAGACAATATCGGGGCACGTGTCTCTAACAATGTTGGTTAAACCTATGTTCAAATATAAAAGATACAGTAATAAATGATAAACCCATACAAGACTAGTGAGCGTTGTGTAAATAAAGGGCTAAACACTGTTATCGCTATCTCAGCAATTGGGGACTGTAAGCCTTGACAATAAGGATACTGATCGCCAACAGGGGAGAAATAGCTATCAGGATAGCTAGGAGCATCAAAGAAATGGGCTTCTCACCACTAGGGATCTACACTAGCTTGGATAAGAATTCTCTCCACAGAAGATTCATGGTTGAAGACGCTGAGGTTGGTAGCTATCTCGATGTCGAAGAGATAATAGAGGCTGCAGAAGAACTCGGAGCAGATGCAATACATCCAGGCTACGGGTTTCTCAGTGAGAACGTTGAATTCGCCAAGAGAGTTGTGGAGAGAGGATTCATATTCATAGGCCCTTCTCCCGAGACCATGGCGTTGGCAGGAGACAAGGTCAAAGCCAAAGAAGTAGCCTTCAAGGCAGGAGTACCAACACTCCCATGGCGTATCGCTAAAAGCATAGATGATGTAAGGGAGTTCGCCGAAGAACACGGCTACCCACTAATGCTTAAAGCTGTCGGCGGTGGCGGCGGAATGGGTATAAGGATCATACGCAATGAGGAAGAGCTCGACAAGCTCTATGAGCAGGCCCGGAAAGAAGCTGAGAACGCTTTCAAAGACCCGAGGCTCTACGTGGAGCCATATCTCGAAGGCCCCAAGCATATAGAAGTACAAATACTCGGCGACGGTGAGCACGTCATACACCTATACGAGAGGGATTGTAGCGTCCAGAGGAGACAACAGAAGATAATCGAGGAGGCACCAGCAGTAATCCTTTCATCCGAGGAGCGGAAGAAGATCACGGGCGATGCCGTAAAGCTCATGAAAACCATAAAATACACGGGCGCCGGGACAGTAGAGATGCTCTACGATATGAAAAGGAGGCAGCACTACTTCATGGAGATCAATGCACGCTTACAAGTAGAGCACCCAGTTACAGAGATGATAACGGGCATCGATATAGTGAAGCAACAGATAATAATTGCTCTCGAAGAAAGGCTCAGGCTAAAGCAGCGCGATATAAAGATAATGGGACACGCTATAGAAGCCCGTATAAACGCGGAAAACCCGGTCACTCTCATGCCTTCACCGGGAACGATCAAACAGTACATTGAGCCTAGCGGTCCTGGAGTAAGAGTTGACTCCGGAATAGTTGCAGGTAGCACGGTCTCAAGCGAATATAACCCGTTGATTGCCAAGCTGATTGTGATGGGTAAAGATAGGAGAGAGGCTATCCTTCGACTCAATAGGGCGCTGGACGAGTACGTCATAACAGGTATTCAGACAAATATCCCCCTAATAAAGAGCATTATCAAGCACCCGGTTTTCCTCAAGGCACTACATACAACTAATTTCCTCGACATACATATGGATGACATAATAATGAGCATTAAGAAACGCGAGATCCTTCATGCAGCTATTCTCGTCGCATCCGCGTATAAGGGAGGAACAAAGCTGAGATCTAGGATAGTTAGCTCGAGCAGATACGCGCCCTACACCAATGGTTTAGAGCCTGCCCGCCTCGAGTCCCTTAAGAGGAGAGCCTGGATATACTGGACTCTCCTCCGCACCCGTGTCAGGAAGAGATCTGTGGGTAAATCTAGGCGGAGAAAGTGATCATACATATCCCTATAAACCTGATAT
>JALWQP010000120.1 GCA_027083045.1 Desulfurococcales archaeon | reverse complement strand
GGCTTACACTTCTACCCTTCGTGACTATGATCTTCGTCTTCTCTTCTAGGAGGCGAAGAGTTGCCCCTCCACCTTTCCATGCGATCATTGCTGCCAAATAAGCTGTTTTAAGAGGAGATAGTTTGCCATGAACTTCTATCCCAAGATTTCGGGCGACAGTCTTAATATTAACTGCTTCGGGACCCCATCCTGTTACTTGGACGATTCTAGTATTAGGTGGAAAGAGTGCGAGAAGCTTTGAGATACCGCTAACTGTCTCTTTTAGCTCGAAGACATTATCTATTGCCAGTATATCGGGTTTATATTCCCAGAGCAGTCTTATCATGCGCGCAAAACTAACGTCTTCATAGCTGTCTATAACCTCCCCATTTCTAAGAAATACTACTGCATAATGAGGTTGTTTTTTAGATGATGAGGGACTATAGCCGGGAAGTATGTCCACACCCGCTATGACTATGTTTCTCTGGTCATTCGATTTGTTCATCTTCTCCCCGCACGTATCTAAGAGCTTTAGCAGTGTCTATCTCTACCCTGTATTGCTTACGGAAGAATCTGATTATATATTCTATATCTCTCCTCAATAGTTCTTCCGATTGGGGATGCTCCTTGTAAACATACTGGGGCCAGTCTATTATGTAAGGCTTATTGTTCATGGGATCGACCAATACATTGTACTCGCTTAGATCACCATGTACGATCCCGGCCTTTGTATACGCGATACGTACGGTATCAAGGATCTTCACTAGTACGGCATGGGGATCCTGTATTTCAGGCTTCCGATACAGTTCGATGCCTTCAATGAATTCAGTAACAACTGCATGCCTGTTATATGCAATTGGTGATGGAACACTACCACCCTCTCTGTAGATCTCCTTTGTCGCCTTATATTCTCTCTCTGCGGCAATCTTGGCTTGCTTATACCAGTCTAACCGGGGGTTATCAGCCCACTCTCTTACTCGGCGAGTCATATGGAAGCTTGTCCTACCGATCCTCATGAATTTCACAGCGATTTGCTTACCACCAGGTGCCAGGGCACGGAATATCTCGCTCTCCTTACCCACAGCTAATCTATCGCCTATAGCCTCGACTACATTCATGCGGACAAGCGTGCTTAATGCAAGCATATCGAGACCCAAATATGTTAATCGAAACGATTTATATCCAGCAATTGTTTTTCGTTTAACGAGTTTTAGTCTGTGAAGTTTTGAGAGAATCAGGACAATGTGTGTCTCGGGCAGTTTTGAGTATTTTTCGATGAGTTCTAACGGCACATACTCGTATCTCTTCATCCCTCTCTCTATACTATTTAGTACCTTGATATCTCGCGGTGTTAGTTGCTTATATATTAGCCCGATCTTTACCATTAAATCACCATGGAAGTATAATCTTCTTTCAAGATACTTTATGATTAACTCTGTATTACTGGAGTGTAGAAACACTTATATACTCTTGATATATCCCGCTAATATCCTATCCCCCCATTAAAAACCCGGCTATAGGCGATTTAAATACCGGATAAGCAGTGATTAGCGGTGTTGCTAATGATAGATGTGATCGGCATAATAATGATTACAACATATATGACAATATTAGCAATACCACTTCTATTTAATCATACGAAGATAAAAGCAAGTACAAGAAAACGTGTTGTAGAAAACAAGACCAATTCCGGAACCAAGTCCAAAAGTATCCAGCCACGCTCCAACGGAATAATTGTCTTTATGGGAGAAATAGATGACAAGAAGATCAATGAGATAATGAGGATTCTCTCAAACAAGTAAGAGCCCTGCATTTTTAATTCATACGCATGTTATAGTTTTACGGGACACGTATGAAGAAAATAATGAAGAACCTAGGGCCTGGTTTTATAGCTGTTTTATCGGGGATCGAGCTAACAAACGTGTTTATGTACATGTTGTTTGGGAGATTATATGGATTAATAGGAGTTTTACTTGTCACAATAAGTATTATACCAATGATATTCGTCCAAGAGGCAATAACTGTTCCCAAGATACTTTACGGTACAACACCATCATCATATCTTCTCACGCATAGAAGAAAGACAGGTGTTTTCTACCTGGTTACAATATATTTTGGCTCGCTTCTGGTACTGTTTGTAAACGCGATTATAATCTCTGTGCTTCTAAGTAATCTATTTGGCGGATCCTGGCTACCATACCTGCTACTTGTAGTTCTAGTTGCATCACTTATTCCAGGCAATTCTCGTATTGGTAGATCAATAGAGAAAATACTTGCTGGTTTGTCATTATTTCTTTTAATCTATTTTGTAGCTTTTATTATTTCTTTGTTTCACGGCTCTGTAGATAGGATGTTATCTTATAGTACTCCGTCTCTCCTAATGATAATTGCCCTTTGGGGCGCTGCTTCGAGCCCCTATTCAATGCTAGTACAGGAGGATGATGATGATCTAGGTGATCTAAGGCTATCACTGCTTGTTTCGATAATTATCAGTTTCTCGATAAGTGGGATAGCCTCTATAGCTAACATTCAAACAAACATCATAGGAGCATTAGCGCTTGCATCACAAGACTATTATTCATATCTCGTCATTATTGGCCTCATATCCACCACTATTTTGGCTATGTCGACTATCTTTGTTACGGTTGGCAGAATTATTTCTGGTTCCATTAAAGTATTAAAGACGAGAGTATCAGAGATCAGCCAAGTATTCTATTCAGTGGTAGCCTTCATTTTTATACTGTCATGTGTAATAGCCTATGTAGGCCATAGTGCACTTGAAGAACTGGTAATATTTGGTTCAGCATTCATAGGTATTATCAGTACTATTGCTATGTATCCATTGCTCATTTACTATTATGATATCTATACAGCTTCAAAGAACCGCGTAATAGGCATTAATCTTGTAGGTCTTCTCGCAACAGTGATCGTGTTAACCCTTATTATTCTGTTCAGCTTCCTCTTTTAAGATCTTCATGAAGGTCTCTATGAATTTATCAATATGTTCCCTGGTAACATGCGGCATAACAACTATTCTGAGCCCATCAATGCTGGGGGCCCTATAAATGTAATAGCCGTGTGATAAAAGATTGTCCAGTAAGTCCTCCGAGTCGACGGTTTTATGTTTAAACACAACTATGGGTAGAATGGGCTTCCATACGATGACATCGTTGATTTTTGATAGTTTCTCGTACAAGTATAGTGCGTTATCGAGGCATCTCTCAGCAATAGTGGAGTATCCTTCCAACCCATGCTTCTTGATCACAGCCCATACTGCAGCTACCGAGCCTCCCGGGCGCGTACCTAGGAGACCATACTGGTATTTACCGAGAGTGTAGGGTAGTTCTCTTCTAGCATAGGACAGTAGCTCCTCATCTCTGAACAGTATAAGGCCTGAAGGAATAGGGGAAAGCCCATTTTTATGGAAGTCAACAGATATACTCGAAACTCCATCGAAGAACTTAAGATTAGTTTTGATATATCCCTTACTACAAAGGGGAGGAATGAATAACCCGCCGTAAGCTGCGTCTATATGTAAGTATATGCCGTATCTGCGTGCTATATCGGCAACCTCTTCGATCGGATCAATTGTTCCCCATTCAGTTGTTCCCGCCGTTAATACTATTGCCGCTATCTCGTCTTTTTTATTCTTCACTATCTGATTGATTAGCCTGGCATCTGCTACGTGGTTGTCGTTGACCGGAACGCTTTTTATCTCCATACCCAATAGATGAGCGGCCCAAATTACAGAATGGTGAACGGTCTCCGGTGCTATTACGATTTTTTTTCGGGTCTTCTCACGCGCTACGTAGAGGGCTATTATGTTTGATTCTGTTCCACCGCTTGTAACGAAACCTGTGCATCTACCGTATAATTTGGACATGAAATCTATGATTTCTTTGCTGAAGTACTCTATTGCAGGAAAGATTTTTGTGTCTCCTGCATTTGTATGGATAAAAAGATTGTATGCGTAGACGGCGATATTATCGGGTTTAGTGGTCATTGAGCCGAGTATGTGTCCGTCATCGTGTTTTGGTGTTTTATTGTATATTTCCAGCAGCTTTCTAATGATCTCTGTTT
>JALWQP010000119.1 GCA_027083045.1 Desulfurococcales archaeon | reverse complement strand
AGTGTGTCAGGTGCTGGCTATGCGAGATCTACTGTCCCGTCGACGTTATAAGAGTAGAGCCGGAGACCGGGCCAACCATAGACTACGACTACTGCAAGGGATGCGGTGTATGTTCAAACGTTTGTCCGTCAGGCGCAATAACAATGGTTCCCGAGGAGTAAAGGGGGTGAGATCCGGATGGGCAAGGTTGTACCCATAACGGGCAACTACGCCGTCGCATACGCGGCTAAAATGGCCCGTGTACAAGTGGTGGCGGCATACCCGATAACGCCCCAGACAAGCATCGTTGAGAAACTAGCAGAGTTCATAGAGTCAGGCGAGCTCGACGCCGTTATGATACGTGTTGAGAGCGAGCACTCAGCCCTTGCAGCCACTTTCGGCGCAGCCCTGGCGGGTGCTAGGGCCTTCACGGCTACGAGTAGCCATGGACTACTATACATGCATGAATGGGTGCACTGGACGAGCAGGGCCCGGGTACCAGTCGTCATGGCAATAGTTACGAGGACAATCGGTACTCCTTGGAACATATGGCCGGACCACGGCGACTTCATGGACCAGAGAGATACGGGCTGGATACTGGGCTTCGGCATGGACAACCAGGAAGTATTCGACCTAACAGTGCAGGCGTTCAAGATAAGCGAGGATCCAAGAGTATATCTGCCAGTAATGATCGGGCTTGAGGGCTTCATCCTAGGCCATACAACAATGCCCGTTGAACTACCTGATCAGAAAGAGCTGGACGACTGGCTTGGCCCAAGAAGGCAGGGATACGTTATAGACGGCCGTGAGCCCCTAGCAATCGGGAACCTCGCATGGCCCGAGGACACAGAGGAGATGTTCATGGATATACAGAAAGCAATGGAGGAGGCGAAACAGGTTATCAAAGAAGTTGATGAGAGCTACGGCAAGCTCACCGGCAGGAAGTATGGAGGCCTAATACAGTGTGTTGGGTGCAGTAACGCTAAATACATAGCCATAGCAATGGGCGCGTGGGCGGGAGACCTGATAGAAGCGGTCCAGAAACTACGCGATGAGGGATACCCTGTAGGCGTCGTCAGGATAAGGTTTGTGAGGCCGTTCCCAATAGAGGATCTCTGGAAGATCATAAATGGCGTCAAAGGAGTAATAGTGTTCGACCGCGCAATAAGCTTTGGTGCATGGGGACAAATATACACCGACCTAGTAGCAGGCCTGGCGCAGTACACGAGGAACCTACCAGTAATATCCAATATTGTCGCGGGAGTAGGAGGAGTCAACGTGACACATACAGACTTCTACAAGCTCGTCAAGAACTTCGTAGATATAGTCGAAAAGGGCGAGCAACCACCTGTTTTCACATGGTACCACAAGAGGTGATCCCCTATGGCCCAGACCCGTCCAAAACCCCCACTACCCTATCGCATGAGAGACATAGTGCTCCCAGGAGACGCGGCCTGCCCAGGATGCCCAATACCAATGGCCTGGAAAGTACTAGCAGCAGTATTCAGGGAGAAAATGATCCTGGTCATACCGGCATGCTGCTCCTCGGTCGTCGTAGGAGCTTATCCGGGCAACTCGATAAAAGCCAGTGTTGTACACGTGGCTTTCGCCTCAGCGGCTGCCGTAGCCTCAGGCATAGCGGAAGCGCTCAAGAAGCGTGGAGTAAACGATGTACAGGTAATAGCTTGGGCGGGCGACGGTGGAACAGCAGACATAGGCATGGCGAGCCTCTCGGGAGCAGCTGAGAGAAACCATGACATGATATACATAATGTACGATAACGAGGCATACATGAACACCGGCATACAGCGTAGCAGCTCAACACCTTTTGGCGCATGGACGACGACTACACCCATTATAGGTAAGACCGAGCACAAGAAAGATGTGGCCAGGATAATGATAGCCCATGGAGTACCATATGTCGCGACAGCAAGCATAGCATACCCACATGACTTCTACGCGAAACTACAGAAGGCAAGAAGGATCAGGGGCTTTAAGTTCATACACCTGCACGCACCGTGCCCTACGGGCTGGAGGTTCGACCCGAAGTACACTGTACAGATCGCGAAGCTGGCTGTCGAGACAGGATTATGGATACTCTACGAGTACTATGATGGCAAGATTCACTTATCGGGGCCGAGCAGGCCCTACATGGACCCGGCAAAGAGGAAGCCGGTAGAAGAATACCTGAAGCTTCAGGGAAGATTCAAGAAGATGACGCCTGAGAAGATCGAGGAGATAAAGAAGTATACTGAGATGTACTGGGACTGGATCAAGAGACATATGTAGATTACTTTCTTAATTACACCATGTTTTTCCCGTCTAGCATAGCATATTGTTTAGAGCCCTACGAGCTTCTGTAATACTATGACCGCAACAGTGAAAGCAATAGCCATTATTATCAGTACCTGTGGCTTCATCTTAATCCCTATATCGGCCTCCTCATAGAATCTGATAAGACCTGCTGCTGTGAAGGGGCCCGGTGCTTCTCTCTTACCTCTGCTCTTCCTCCTGGCCTTGCTCTTAGGCATGGCTAGCACCTATATGGGTATGCTTCTTGCCTGCTACCAATATATTCTAATCCACAATATATTTCATTCGGGCGGTACTGATATTGTCTAACAGGGTGCCGATAGATGGAGATCAGAGAGGCGCAAGACCTTATACGGAGAAAATATTATGACCGAGACAATAGCAGAGGGGTTTTTGCAACATTTACTTGGCTCGTTGAAGAGGTGGGAGAAGTAGCAGATGCTCTCCTAAAAATGGATCGACGTAGCCTAGAGGAAGAACTGGCGGATCTATTTGCCTGGCTCCTAAGCGTTGCCAATCTTGTAGACATAGATATTGAGGAGGCGTTCAGGAAGAAATACTGTGAAAAGACTAGTGATGAACAGCGGTTTTAACGGCTTCTACTATGCTGGCTGCTGCCTCTGGATTTTCTTCTACAATAGTGCCCGTTACAATAATGTCTGCACCAGCCTTAGCAATCTCGTGGGCTATAAGAGGTGATTTGATACCACCACCTACGATCGCTATGAGATTAGTGTATTTCTTTACTGCGCGGGGGAAGCTGGGCGGCACTGGTCTGCCCGACCCACTCCCGGCTTCTAGATAGATGTACTTCATGCCCATGAACTCGGCCGCAAGAGCATACGCGCCTATGATCTCCGGTTTCCCCGCGGGTATAGGATGTATCCTCCCAACATGTGCTACCGCTGTGTCTCCATATACAACGATATAGGCGGTAGGGAGGACCTCTAGCTCGTACTTCTTGATTATTGGTGCAGCTGATACTTGTGCCTCTACGAGGTAGTAGGGGTCAAGGCTGTTCATGAGTATCATGTAAAGGACGGCGTCAGCCTCAGGTGTTAAGCAGTTGAGATTGCCGGGAAATATTATTACGGGCTTACCCATCTCACGTAGGGTCTTAGCTACCCTACTAGCCTCTTCAGGCGTTACAGCCAGGCTCCCACCTATAAGGAACGCGTCTGTCCCGGCTTCTATCATTTTCTCTGCGATTCTCCTGAGATCGCCGGGCTTATCCGGGTCTATGAGGGTGAAATGCAGTTTTTCTCCAGAAGAAAGCTTGTCCATGATGTACTTATGGACTTTCAGAGCTGATCTCCTCTTCTTCCGGCTTTCTGAACTCGAGTTCGATGCTTCCCTCTTCAAATAGGTCAATGAACTTTCCATACACGTCGACAGCCTCAAGTATCTCCGGCACATTCATTTCGTAGTGTAGGCCGCAGGCTCCACAAGTGATCACTGCCTTTTTCATCCCTTCTACTTCGGATTTCCTGAACCTTATTGTGAGCGTCCTGGAGCCACAGTTGGGGCACTGGAAGATCTTCGGTATCCTTCTAACCCTCTTTACTACTTTCTTGTATTTTTTCCTGCGTCGACCCATTCTTCTTCCCGCCTTTCCTACCTGATCCCTTATGTCTAGTTTTTTGTTTATATAATAATCTTCTCAGCGTCGGGCTTATACCCATTCTGAGTATCTCGGCAAGTATCTTAACATATTCATTAATATCTAGTACAACTATCCTGTAGACCCCGGTGATCTCTGATAATCGTTGT
>JALWQP010000118.1:12290-15362 GCA_027083045.1 Desulfurococcales archaeon | reverse complement strand
ATATTCATATTTGTCGAGATTATTTACTTTAGAAACTTCTCCTCGTATTCCTTCAGATACTTCACGCTCTGTTTTAGGTCTATGAAGAGTTCTCTGGCCTCTATGACGTCTTCGGCCTTCACGGTGTCTCTTCCTTTTCGTTCAGCGATTATTCGCGCTGGCTCGAGGAGCTGTACGGCGTATCTTAAGCTGGTTTTACTCCCTACGGCAACAAGTTCTTCTAGTGCTCCTTCATCAAGCTTTATGCCTTCTTCACCAGCTCTTATCTTTATGATTTCCCTTATTTCATCGGGTTCGTAGGGCTTTGTCGGAATAATTAATAGCCTATCCAATAGATCAAGCGGCATACCATGCGGCGACTCCAGATCGGTACCCCTGATCTTTGCTATCCCCCTGTTCGTAGCTAGAATTATTATTGGTGAGAACTCGCTCTCCATCGCCCTTGAGAGAAAACTGAATGCCTCAATATCGAGCATGTGTGCATCGTCAATGAATAGTACTCCGGGAACAAGCTCTGCTTTTTTCTCGTCGACCCATTTCTTTATCATTTCATCTACTTCTTTCCTAACTTCAGGTGGTATTTCTCTTTCAACTCCTAGGGTGAAGAAGCTTATTAGTGCTCTCTGGGAAGCTACTGCTAGGTCTAGATCATGTATGCTGAAGGTACGTACTATTTCTTTTCTTTTCTTAACTGGGCCGCTCGGCATCTCGACATATTTGTATGTCTCTATATCATAGTATCTAGCTGATTCTACTCCTTTCACCCGGCCAACACGGTAGACTCTGCCTGTTTCGGCGTCTATCCAGATAAGGTCTCCTTTCTTGATACCGAGCTCGAGGATCTGTCTTGTTATTTCTTCGCCAACAGTGAGCGTAAGTTCTTCGTCTTTCGTGCGTAAAGTGATCCTAGTCTCCGCTGGTACAGCCATGTAGGGAACAAGGGGGTGTCTTCTCCTTCGAACCTTTATTGATGTTACTACTCCCTCATAGACTGCTCTTTCTTCTCTAACGCGTACCCCAATAGCTCTTCTTAAGGCTTCCATGAGAATCTCTGTTTTCTTCTTCTCGCTACTATAGATCTCCGATCCACTCATAGCTACAAATGGCGTATCTTCTCCGAGCTCCCTAGCAATGGCTATGGCAAGGGCTGTTTTACCAGTACCGGGCGGGCCGACAAACAGTATTCCTCGGCCAGCTATTCGGCCCTCTTTTATCATCTTTACTACTATTCCAGCTGCCTCTCTTGCTTTCAGCTGCCCGACAAGTCCATCCGCGACCTTGATCGCTTTACCATTCTCATCTAGACCAAGGCCCCTGATATGGCTATGAGCCCCTATTCTTTTCGGCCTCTCGACTCTAATCTCGATCGACATCGTTCCGCCCCCTATATATCCTAAAACAATCGAGGTTTAAGAGGTTCATCCATGAAGAAAATAACTTATTTATTATAGTGTCAGTCGCCGCTGAATACCTCATAGGCCCCAGCCCCTAAGGCCTCGGATACAAAACTCTCAACATCATCCATAGTTTAGCATGTCTATTAGCAGGAAATAAATATCATTACCTATTTTCTACAGATTATCTACTTGATTACAGCAGGTGTTATTATTGAGAATTGCGGACGATCTAGAATACATACATAGACTTCTGATAGATAAATCTAGAGAACTCCTGAAACTACTCGACGATTTTGCTTCTCAGAACCCTACATTGAGAACGTCAAAAAATGAGCTCCTCAAAATTCATAAGGAACTTGTCCTTCTACGTCCGCCGCTCGTTATAACCAGGCCGTACATAGATGTTTTAGTTAGAACTTTAGCAAAAGTTAATAACGTAATAAGTATCGTCAAGACAGAAAGCCTCCGCGTAGATGAAATACTATCTCTTTTGGCTAATATCAAGCAATTACTCATTGAGTACAAATCCATTACCAAGAAAGAAAGACTAAAAACAATGATCGGTCTTCTCACACCAATTTATACCGGTGTATTCATATTTGTTGCAGATGCTTTGTCTAGGTTGGTGTTGAGTCAAAATACCCTGCCCGTTGTTCTCCTCACAGCTTTAGCCTTATCGACATTTATACTTTCGTTTATCCGGTTAAAACTCGCATACTATTCCTTAATACTAGGGGGACTCATAGGTGTATGGTTAGACTTATTATATCCATTAAATGAGTCGAGCCAGACTATATACTCAAGCATAATATATTTCCTCCTACTAGCAGTAAGCCTCTCATACTACAATATTATAAGGACTTCATCCTCCGAATATAACAGGGCGAGAATAAAGAATCTCATAAAGGAAGCAACGGAAATGCATGAGGAGATAACTATGAGCCCTGAGTCGTCTGAGCTAAAATATAAGCTGGAAGAGCTAACCAAGTACTTCACCAGACTATATGGGGATAAAGGGAAAGAGCTCCTGATGTACAAGATTAATGTTATGGTTATGAACGGGAAGAAACGCGATGATGTAATTAATGAGCTATATAATCGCCTCATAAGCAAAGCAAAAAACTTTTCGAAAGGGATTATTTAAACCTTGAACAATATCTTTATAGAATCTCGGTTAATCACTAAAACAAGACTAAGCGACTTGTTTTATGGGGTGTGAAGATGTCAAAACCCTCAAAGTCTAAGGAGCTCAAGATAATTACACGACATGTAATAACGATTGATGATATAAAGAAAGATCCGAGAAAAGTGAAGCTTCTATACATAATAAGCGCCACTGGCGGAATAAGCGAAAAAGCTCTTCAGTATCTCCTCTACTACATGAAAGAGGGGGGCTATGATCTAGGATATAAGTTTGTGATGCTCGGAACGGTACCATCAAGCAAAGAGATCCTAAACGATACCTTGGCGCTAAGATACGTGGGCCTCCTAGAGACAAATCCCAGGAGAAAACTAGTAGTGACAAGTCTAGGTAAAGAATTCCTAGAGAAAGATGGGGGCAAATACATAGGTGATGACGAGAAAGACCAAATTAAAAAACTCGTTGAAGAGCTTCGAGTCAAGATAGCACCGATAGACGCCGAAGTAGAATTAATGTCTAGGCCACGTAGGAGAA
>JALWQP010000118.1:11793-12280 GCA_027083045.1 Desulfurococcales archaeon | reverse complement strand
GCGATGGTCAGTCGGGCTAAACAATCATTACTAGCTTACCTGCATACTGCTTCTGTGTGTTTCTCTAAATAAATTATTGTTTTAGTCAACCATGACTATATCGATGTTGGATAGAATCTCCTTTCCTCTGTCTTCCCGATCGTCAATATTGGGTTGAGCTTTCCTTCCTCAGATAATTTTTTGATATGTTCCGCAAATTCGGATGTATGTTTAATATCTAGTTCCAAGAGACCATAGAATATGTTCCTCAGAGTACTCCATAGTTCCACAAGCATTTCGCGAGGCATATGACTGATAACCATTGGCTCCTGTAACCACTGGTCGAATGCCTGAATTGTTCTCATTATGTGTTGAAAGGCCTGCCTCGTCATTATTATTAGCTCAAGTCTATCCGCTTCCTCATATCCTTGCTCAGCCTTTTTGAAGCTCTCAATGATCTCCTTCTGCCTCTTAACCCATGCCTCAAGGTTTTGAAAAGGCATACTCA
>JALWQP010000118.1:0-11783 GCA_027083045.1 Desulfurococcales archaeon | reverse complement strand
AATAGATTTCTTATCTATATACTTTAAAAGAATTATTGGGTTCCTTCATCCATGGCAACACTTGTCTCAGATGACAAATTATATGGTTTTCCTTCTCGAAGAATATACTTCGGTATTTTATCAGCATATGCACGTAGGAACTCAATATCAGATGCTTTCTTTCTCTTCCTATCAGGCAACATTATGAGTATGCCATCACGTATGGGGTACCATCTAAGACACTTTGGACAATAGATAATGCCAGTCTTTATCCCCATTTTCAAGCATTCGTCGCAAGGATAGTCTGTGCCTGGTTTTACTGGTTGTCTCTTATATGCACAGTAGTTCTTACAGAGAGGTTTCTCGATATCGGAAGTATCAATGTTCTCTTGAATTTCTTTCTCAAATACAATTATTTCCAAAGGATAGTGTTTACAGCCAAGGCATCGTATGAGGTCGAGCGCCCAGTAGCGCATCATTGTTTTCCGAGCACCTCGCTGATCAGGGTTTTAACCGTTTCTAGTAATTCTTCAGCTAACTCTTTATCCTTTGCTTCAAGCATTATTCTAAGCAAAGGCTCCGTCCCGCTCGGTCTTACTAATAGCCAGAAATCTTCTGCAATTACCTTGACGCCATCGATCGTTATGAGCCTATAGTTCTTAAAATGTTCTTTCACCCTTTCCACGATCTTTAGAGCTGTTTGTCTATCCATATGTATCTTTGTCTTTATCAGGTGCCACTGTGGTAGCTCGTCGTATAGTTCTGATATCTTTCTCTTATCCTTGGCTAGCATTTCGAGAAGCAGAGCCAGCGTCATTCCACCATCTCTTACAAGCTGGTGCGGCGGATACATGAATCCACCGTTCTCCTCGAATCCACAAAGCGCATCGCCACGTCTCTGCATTTCTCTGGCAATGTCTATGGCGCCTACCTTTAGCCACACGACTTCTACGCCATAGGGTCTCAGAACATTCTCGATCAACGTGCTTGAAGACACAGCTGTGTATACTTTTCTCGGAATATCGGGGTGTTTCTCGAGCAGGTATCTAGCTAATAGAATTGCTGTTCTGTCGCCCCATTGTACCCTGCCCTTATCATCGATGACTATTGCTCTATCTGCATCACCATCATGAGCAAGACCGAAATCCACACCCATAGATGCTACTGCTTTAGCGGTTGATTCTAGATTTTCTGGTGTAGGTTCAGGATTCCTTCCGGGAAATAGTGGGTTAAGATCCCCATTAATTGTAATTACCTTCACACCTAGCTTTTGAGCTATTCTAGGAGACGTTAATGCTCCGACACTGTTTGCAGGGTCAATAGCTATTGTGAAGCCTCTTTTACCTATCAAGTCCGCATCTACATGTTTGACGACTGCATCAACATATATGTCGTTGACGTACGGGAATAGCTTTACTTCGCGGGGCACTTCCCGCCATGAGACACTGTTAAATCTTCCCTCAAAATATATTTCTTCAACTTCTTTCTCCTTGTCTCTTGGAAGCTCTATTCCATCATGCCAGATCACTTTTATACCATTGTATCCTGGGGGGTTATGGCTTGCCGTTATTATCACTCCACCATCAAATCCTCTCTTTTTTACAACATATTGTATGGCGGGTGTGGGTGCTAGGCCAGCATCGTATACATAGACACCAGTACTTAGAAGACCGGAGATCACAGCAGCCTTTATCATTTCCCCGCCTACCCTAATGTCCCTGCCAACAAGAAGCTTTTTCCCAGGACCAAAGAATGTCCCTATGGCACGTCCTAGTCTAAGGGCTAGTTCCGGCGTCAACTCTTTGTTAACTATTCCGCGCACTCCATCTGTCCCGAAAAGCTTTCCCATGATCATTCACCTCTTAATAAGGTATTTTAAAACAAAGAATCGTTGCTATCATGGACGTATATCGTGTCTCTACCAATAAAAACATGACTCGTATCCTAAAACATTTAGCTACAAAAATATATTAGTCTTAAAACACTTCTTTCATTTATTCTTCTTCTTCGAACTCATATTCTTCAAGCACATCTTCAAGGGCATCTCTCACATCATTTTCGCCTTCTCTTAGCGCCCATTCAACTTTATATCCCATCTTTTCCAGCAGCTGTCCCGCCTCGATCGCTATGTCCCGGATCTCGCTCAAAACATCATCTACAAGTATTTCTACATCTTCACCACTTTCAATGAGATCAGCTAGAACATCTGATAGCTCATCGCCGGGCTCGATCGTTATCTTTGCGACTCTGTTTTTCTCACGTAGCGTTATAACTAATGTTACAGGCAGTGATTGATGGGTGGCCCTAATAGTTCCTTTCTGCTTCTTTACCTTTAAGTCCCTATCTTCTAGCAATTTTATGAGCTCGTCTATCATCGCTCTCCCCTTAATTGTTTCTTCGGTAGAATGAGTTTTATTAAAGATTACTTCTATTATCCCCTATAACGTTGCTTTAAATATACTGCTGTCCAGGAAAATCGATTGAGTGATGACATGTATGAATGAAAAGATAATGATATTGATTGGCGGGAAGAACATTGATGTATTGAAGAAAGTAATACTGTCACATAAAAATTCTGAAATAATAGTTATAACAGACCGAATCAATGCAACAAATATAGGTAAAATGATCGGGGCTTTAAGGAGAATCGCTCCTAAAATCAAATATTATGTGTTCAATGAGAACTTCCCAGAAGAAAACGCTCTAAAACTCTTGGTGATGAACAGACCCGACAGAGTAGTCGTTATTGGTAATTCTAAGACTATTGAATATATATTACGTATAGCTAAGAAGAACAAAATACAAAAGGTGGTGTAACACAACCGTTGATCAACATCGGGATACCTATCTGGTTGGGCAACGTAAGCGAAGATCTAGCTTGCGGTCTTAACAACCTATTAGCATATGGAATTAATATGATAGAGCTGTCTATTGATTATCCATGGCCATTCAAAGAATCGTGCAAATTACAAAAGTTGATTGCATTAGCGAAACAGAATAACATGCATATTAATCTCCATGCACCATGGAGAGATATTATTTTAGCGTCGCCTTATGGAGAAATAGGTAGAGCGTCGATAGAAGTTATATTAAGATCAGTTAATGATCTAATCAACGAGGTATCCTCATATATTGTTGTACATCCTCTAACTATGCAACGTCTTGATATATCTGATAATCGAAAAGAGGCATTAACTAAATTCAGAGAAAACATAAAGGAGCTCACACGGAAACTTAATCTCGGTAATCACAACGTAATGATCGTTGTTGAGAACCTAGTTGGAGGAATAGGTGCTGAGCCAGGAGATCTAGCCGCAACCCTTGAAGGCCTTGATCACGTTGGACTATGTCTCGACATAGGTCATTTAGCAAGTAGGTACAAGAGATATCTTTCAGGATATTATGAGGACTTCTACACTTATCTAAAAGATGTTGTGGAGTCCATAGGCGGGATCAGTGTGCCCGTTATACATGTACATGACGTTGACGAACACGGCCGTGAACACCTGCTTATAGGTGAAGGATTTCTTGACTTTAAACAGGTATTTAAAATAATATCGAAGCTAGATCCGAAAAACATAGTATTTGAAGTGTTTAGAAGTAGAAATTTGAGGATTAATTTGAACACTATTGCTAAAAATATTGGTGATGCAATTTCATGGGCAAAGATATACATGGCCTGATCGTGGGAATAGACGAGGCTGGAAGAGGGCCAATAATAGGGGATATGATCCTCGTCGCAGCAGCGTTTGAAAGTAAAGCTCTTGAAAAACTCAAAGAGCTAAAGATTAAGGACAGCAAGGAGCTTAACCCTCATATAAGGGCTCAGCTCTTTCTCCCAATAATCGAAAACAGTGTAACTATAGTGTCTAGCCACATTACCCCAGAGGAAATAGATAGTTTTAACTTGAACAGGCTCCTCCTTGAGAGAATAGTTTACCTTCTCAAGATCATATCATTAATTACTGGAGGAAAAGAGATCACGAGTATTATCATAGATGAGATAAAGGGTTGGCAGAAAATCCTCCCAGGGAAGATCAAGGAGATAACCCCGAACGCCAAGCTTATTGTCGAGCCAAAGGCTGACTCGAAATACATCGCTGTATCGGCCGCAAGCATAGTAGCCAAACATATTAGAGACCTAAATCTCGAGCCAGCTCGTAGAATATTAGGTGATTTTGGCAGCGGCTACCCATCTGATCCTAGAACCAGAGAATGGATAGTCTTGGAATATAAGACCAAAGAGAGTCCGCCACCTAGAATGGTTAGGCAGACCTGGTCGACGCTAAGCTCATTAGCGCCTTCCTGGTTTATTAAGAAACAGGCCAAGCCTCTAAGAGAGAAAACAGCCCAGAAAAGCATCCTTGACTACATTATCTCAAAACAATAACATAGATGGGAATCGGTGATCTGAGTGCCTGCTAATCTTCCTGCAGAGGCAAGAGCTAAATGGATAAAGGTTATGGAGGCGAAAACCCCCGAGGAGAAGATCAGGGCTCTTGAGGAATTTCTTGCAGCTGTGCCTAAACACAAGGGAACAGCTAATCTTAGGCTGTGGGCGACGAGAAGACTTGCAGAGCTCCGAGAAGAGATAGAGGAGCGGAGACGGAAGAAGATCGGTAGAGGAATCAGCTTCTTCGTCGAAAAGGAAGGTGCTGCACAAGCAGTGATTGTTGGCCCGCCAAATACCGGGAAGAGTCTCCTTCTCAAAACACTTACTGGTGCTAGAACACGTATAGCGGATTATCCTATGTCAACTAGGTTTCCTGTGCCCGGCATGCTCCAGTATAAGGATATATATTTCCAGCTCGTCGATACACCGCCGATTATGAGCAATGGGGGGCCATGGAACAACAGGGTTATAGGGCTTGTGAGGAATGCTGACGCCGTCATAATAGTGTTGGATATAACACGTGATCCCGTCAAAGACTACTTGGAGCTCAGAAGACTGTTTGAGGAATCCGGAATACTCCTGTACAAGCCCCGGGGGAGGGTCGTCATAGAAAAAGAAAGGCTTGGAAAAACAGGCATAAGAGTTACGCTGATGGGACGATTATTGGATGGTACAATAGATGATGTGCGGAAGCTACTTGAGGAATACAGAATATATAGTGCTCATGTCAAAATATATGGCGAAGTATCGCTTGACGATGTCGAACAAGCGATCTTCGAGAGCAGAGTGTATAAGCCAAGCATAATAGTAATCAATAAGGCAGACATCAATCTAGCAAGGGCAAGGGAGGCGGCATATAGGCTTCACGAGATCACGCCCTCAACACCAATAATTATAGGCTCAGCAAAGCTTGGAAAAGGGTTTGAAGATCTAGGTAAAATATTGTTCAAACTGCTTGATCTTATAAGAGTGTATACTAAGCAACCAAACGGCCCAGTCACAGATAAGCCTCTAGTTCTTCCTAGAGGATCAACGGTATATGACGTTGCCCGTCTAATCCATAAGAGCTTCGTGAAAAACTTCAGGTACGCTAAGATCTGGGGTCCTTCCGCAAAGTATCCTGGGGAAAGAACAGGGCTTGAACATGTACTGGAAGATGGTGATATTGTAGAGATCCATATTAAAGGGTAAAAACGGTTCATCTTCTTATACGGGGTATGATTATCCTTATAATGTTTCTTGTGAGATCACGCTCAACCCGTAAGCCGGAGGGATCAGCGTCCGCCGGTAATCTAACGCAAGTTTCGTATCTCCTAAATTTTATTTCTCTAAAGACGCCCCATTTCTCAAACCGTATTTCGCGCTTAAGCTGGCATCTCAGAGTCAACAAGCTATCCCTTACCTCTACTGATAGGGCATTTAGATCACCGTACGGCAAGTCCACAACCAACTCGTAGTGTTCGGGATAAGCAGTTAAAGATACAAGTGGTTCTAGTACTCCATCGGGACTCCACATAGTCCTTGTTGATGATAGCTCCTCTTCCATTTCCTCAAATATCTCCTTCATCCGCCTCCTAATTTTTTCGAAGAATTCTTCGAAACTCATGTTCTCACCCCCTACTGATACATGAGGGGCATTTGTTTTTCGTAGTGTTTCTGCATCTCCGTCATAGCCTTCTTGGTTTGTCTCATGAGCTCTCTGGTCTGTAGTTTTAGGAGCTCTGCTTCTTCGAGTAGTTTGTCAACATTGATCTCTATTCCTATGAATTTTGATAGCCCTGTCAATGTTGTTGCTGCAGCCTCTGGATCCGGTAGGTCAAAGAAGCTTTCAGAAAATATTGCGAGATTGTTAATATTTCTTCTCCTCGACTCCTTCATTATGACTGCGTAGGGTCCTGCGATGAAGCCTTCTTCCAGCTTGTTGAATCCTAGTTTCTCCGCTTCTTCGGCCAACCTATCATTGCTTGCCAGGTAGTAGAGCTTAGGCTTAGTTATTTGTAGTCTGTTCGGCACAGCTATTCCTGATAGGCTGAGAATATATTGTATACCTATTTCGCGAGCATACTCTATTATTGCGTATGAGAGTGGATATACTGCTGGCGCGGGTATGGGGGCCTCGCTGACCAGTACCAATATTTTTCTATCATCACTTATATACAGCTGTATTGAGCTCATAGGCGTGTGTTTGTGCACCACCGTTACAGGAGGGAACAGCGCAGGAGAATCTATCTCTCCCACAAGTTTCATGTTCTTGCTAGTCACTAAGTATCTACTGGCAATAGCTCCCACCAGGCCGGCATCGGGCAGGCCTAGGACAAGGTACTTTGGAGTAGGCTCTTCATATGGATTATAATACTCATGTATAATGATTCTATCTAAACTAATACTCCTAATAGGCCTCTGTATGAGCATGTTTTCACCAAATTACTTGCCAAGCTAATTAACAATATCTATCTACGGATTTTTAGATATTGGTATCATGACAGAAGAAATGATGTATAAGAATAGGATGAAGTAGTGGAGGGGCCCCGGACCCTTAAGCTACCCCAGGGGTGAACACATCCGTAATTCGTTCTGGCATGACTCTCTGCATTGGGTCCGGGGCCCCAAGATAATCATCGGGGCTCCCGGGTTTATAGTCTCATTCTCATGTTGTCCCGTGCTTATCGTTCCATAACTCATACGCTTTGAGCATCTCCGGACTTATGCTGGGCTTGTGGGCTTTGACCACCTTTATGAAGTCATCAAGAGTGATGGGGCGTGGCTTCCCTATTCCATTGTTTTTCTCAAAGTGTTCCTGGGCTACATTGAACTGTACCTCTTTAACTATGGTCTCAATATCGGCGCTACTATATCCCTCTGTTAGCTCAGCTAGTTTATCGAGATCAATATCCGCTACCTCATATACTGCTGCAAGTTTAGTTATGTAGTGCTGGAACAACTGTTTCCTAACATCCTTATTAGGTGGCGGGACATAGATCCTTTTCGCGAATCTCCGGATAAATCCAATGTCGAGTTGCCATGGCTTGTTGGTTGTCCCGATAACGAATACTGGCACACGGTTGTTTTGTTTCTCCTTAAGCCCGTCCATCTCCATTAGAAACTGGTTACGCACACGTTTTTCGCCGCCAACTTCGTCACTATACTGCTGCAGAAGACCGTCAACCTCATCAATAAAGATCAGTACGGGCGTTCCCTCCGACGCTATCTGGCGGGCTTTATCAAACACTCTCTTCACATTCTTCTCGGCTTCACCCAGCCATTTCGACATTATAGTCGCCGGGCTAACATCTATCAGCGCAGCATTGATCTCATTTGCGAGAGCATATGCAATAAGTGTCTTTCCACAGCCCGGTGGACCAAACAAAAGTATTCCCTTAGGCCATCCCAGAGGAAATAATTCGGGATGAAGAGTCGGTATTATTACGGCGCGTTTCAGAGCGAGCTTCACATGCTCAAGATCCACAACATCATTGAACCTAATCGGGTTCCTCTGATTCGGATAAATAACCTCTATCTCGTCAACATTTTCTTTCTCGCTTGGCCTTCCCCCTACACTAACTTTTTGTAGATGTTGCTCTAATTTCTTAATCCTTAACCTATACTTTTTAACAAGTGCCGCATAGAAGTCTGCCATGGAACTATCAGGATAGAGTCTAAGGAATCTTACAAACATTTCGATAGCTGCCTTATAGTACTTGATCGCTTTTTCATAATCACCCTTCCTATCCGCTTCCACAGCCAAATGGGCATATTCAGTTCCTTTTTCTATTAGATACTGCGAAGGCATACTCTCATCTACCCCGATAGATGATTGTTTAAGTGAGAAAGTAAATTAGATAAGATCTCACCTAGAAAGCTTTATTTTACCTTCTCGTTCAAGCATCTGTAGAGCCATGAAGATCTGACTTCTTGTGACACCATACTTCTTACAGAATGAAGATATATCTAGTACACCACCAGTTGACTTTATCTCTTCGATAAGCCATGTCTTGATGAGATCTATTGAGGCTCTCACATTCATGGAAGTCCTTTTCGAAGCCATGACTAGTTGGGCTGATCCTATTGGCTCTCCCTCCGGTGGTAAAGGAGGTAGCTTTTTCTTCAAAGGCTCCGCTTTCTTTATTGCCGTGTTAATTGAGGACGAACCTTGTATTTCGGGTAATGGAGAATTTGAGAGATTGGTGCTTGTCATTATACTGGATACCTTTCTCTCGATTTCCATCACGGCCATAGCTAGATCGGGGGCGATTTTCTCGATCTTTGGCTTTATCATCTCGAGCTCCTGAATTATTTCGGGTAAATGCTTTAGAGGCTCTTCTACATGGGTTAGAGTCTTAAGCCTGACTTTCACACGAACAAGATCTATTCTTACAAGATCGAATATTGAGAGAAGCTTACTTATGTGAGTGAGCTCATCTAGGAATATTTTCTCGTATTCATTCTTACCCTGTCTTGCAAACATTTCGGCTTTTCTACTATGTTCTTCCTGCATCTCCTTGAGATTATTGATCGTGCCCTCTATGTTGAGGAGCATCCTGTCTATCTGTGCAATGGCCTCCGCTATTGTTTTCCTTATAGGATCACTACTGCTCCTGAACCCAAATATCCGCGAGAATAAACCCCTGACATTCCGTATTGCTAGGCTCACTATATTGCACCCCTCATGTTATTGAACCTGTTTATCTTGTGGTTCAAAAACATGTTTTTAAACACCTGACAAGGTACTACCTGGAAAATACCTTATCCTTCCAGCACCACTACTGGTAGAGGCTGTTCCGATGATGGTACCTGCTCCTCGGTCTTATTGACCGGTCCAATATCTATTGGCTCTTTCTCTAATGCCTCGATCTTCTCGAGGTGCTTCTTTACGCTTTCCTTCTCTAGCTGCGCGTGGTCTAGATGCTTCCTAACTTGATCTGCTGCTGTCTTGTATGCCTTATCCGGTATCTCCCCAGCCATGTAACTGACTTTGAGGCTAGTCATAGCTTTCTCTAGCTCTAGGATAATGTCTTCGAGCTCATACTGTCTCTTCTTGAGTAGATCCTTTACCTTCTTGGCCTCATCCTTAGCCTTCATTAGAGACTCTTCCAGTTTCTTCTTGAAGGTATCGTAAGCATGACGGGGTATCTCCTTCTTAGCGTATAGATCCTCTAGTGCGATCTTCCTCTTCCTCAGCCTCTCTAGTCTGCCTTCAACAACTTTGGCTTCGTACTCCCACTCAGGTACCAGGATCGCCTCACCTTCTTTGAAAATAAATCTGTCTATAGGGATCTGCTTAAACTCTACCTCTCCAAGGCTAACCTCTAAGTGCGTCACATTTCCATCAGCATCACTGTAAAAGCTGACTATATGTCCTAGTCTTCTACCATAGGGATCATTAACTGGTTTGCCAAGGTATTTTTCTATATTCTCGACTTTTAGATCTGACACCCGGGAACCCCTCCATTAAATGAGTTTCCAACAGTCTATGGGTTCAAGGAAAGCTTAAAAAATAATGGACAAATCAGAAGCCTGGCACCTGGCATTACCCCGCCTACAAAGGACTGCGGGGCTGCCACGCTTTTAACCCTCATCATCATTGATGTGTTATGGGTCTTGGGGTTTATCTAGTTATCCAAGTTTGATTAAATAGATGGTGATTAGCATGGGATTAGAGGCTCTGGCTAGTGCTGCGAGGGCATTATCTAGCATATTTAGTGGTGCAGCATTGCAGGGGATCGGTACAGCTCTGGTACTTATTGGTATAGGAATACTGTTAGTGATGGGTATTGGATTCGGTGTATATATATTGGTGCGTCTCGTTAGGGAGTTGCCTAATATGACTATTTCGCAGTTTCTAAAAGTTGTAGTGCTGAGCGCCATTGCACTAATAGTGATAGGAATAATACTACCATAAGCTAATATGTTTTGAGAAAACAGTATTTCACGCCAGATAGCTTGTTATAAAAAAGTTTTTCGATGAATAATCTAGAATTTCCTCAAGAACACATCTATTCCTGGATAGTATGGTGATTCAAGCTCTAGCTCGATTTCGAGTAATCTGTTGTACTTGGCGGTTCTCTCTCCCCTAGCAGGGGCACCAGTCTTGATCAATCCAGCGCTAAAGCCTACCGCAATATCAGCTATGGTTGTATCTTCTGTCTCTCCGCTTCTATGGCTAATTATTGTTCTTAGTCCTTTGCGGTGAGCCATCTTTATTACTTCTAGGGTCTCGGTTAATGTGCCGATCTGGTTAACCTTTACAAGTATAGCGTTTGACGATCCCATCTCAATGCCTTTTCTGAATCTCTCTGGATTTGTTGTATAAATGTCGTCTCCAACGATCAATATTTTGTTGCCAAGCGCTTTCGTTATTTCCGCAAAGCCTTCAAAGTCTTCCTCATACAGAGGATCCTCTATGCTCACTATTGGATACTCTTCTACTAGCTCCTCGTATAGCTTGATCATATCATCTCTCTTGTATTCCTTGCCCTCTACAAGGTATATGTCGCGTTTCTCGTCATAGAACTGGCTACTGGCAGCATCAATCGCTAACGCTATGTCTTTTCCAGGCTCATAGCCAGCTGCCTTTATCGCTTCAACTAAGGCATCAAGGGCTTCTCTAATTGTCTCCATGGGCGGAGCATAGCCTCCTTCATCACCGACATTGACTGCGCTGGGTCCATATTTTTGTTTAAGCAGTTTTTTCAGCTCATGGTAAGTCTCGACAGCTGCCCTGATGGCGTCGCTGAATTTCTTGAAACCTACAGGGACTATCATGAACTCTTGAAAGTCCAATTTATTGCCAGCATGTGCTCCTCCATTAATGATATTGAGCATTGGAACAGGGAGAATGTCAGCATATTTTCCGCCGAGGTAGAGGTAGAGCGGTATTTCGAGGGTCGCAGCAGCCGCTTTTGCTACTGCTAGACTCGTAGCTACGATAGCGTTTCCTCCTAGTCTACTCTTGTTGGGCGTGCCGTCTATCTCGATCATTTTCATATCGATTTCTCTCTGGTTACGTACATCCATCCCCTTAAGCGCTTCGGCTATGACTGTGTTTACGTTCTCGACGGCCTTGCTCACGCCTTTACCATGCCATTCTTTTCCGCCGTCACGTAGCTCTACTGCTTCGTGTTTTCCAGTTGAGGCACCACTAGGTGCATTAGCTATGCCTACCCCGCCAGCCTCCGTTACCACCATTACCTGTACTGTCGGGTTTCCTCTAGAATCGAGAACCATTCTGGCGCGAACTGTTTTTATCTTGAATATCTCGTCGGGAACTGCGGTAAAGCTATAGTACGTCATTCCCTATACACCTAGATACAAGAATATGGGTAGGGATGATAATAATATGTATGCTTGGATCAGTTTTTGGGCGATAATAGGGCTAGTTATTCTTTCTGTATACTATGCCTGCGTATCAGAT
>JALWQP010000117.1 GCA_027083045.1 Desulfurococcales archaeon | reverse complement strand
GTCTTATAGAGCTTTTCCACTTCCGACTCAGTAGAATTGGCTGCTAGGGCTATCGCCTTTATGAGCATCTTCTCTCCTATGCCGAGCTCCGGCATACCGTACCAGTCAGGCCAAAGCTTGCCCTGTAGCAGATAGACAACCCTGTCTATGATAGCTGGCGGTGTCTGCTTGAATAAATTGACAAGCAGAACTGTCATCTGGGTTCTCGAGGATATAACCTCTATTTTCTCGAATGTCTCTGCTAGTATCCTAAATGGCATATCGCTCTCTGTGGACACCGCTTTCTCACTGGCCATTAAGCTCACCTACTATTATTCTTTGTTTTTCAACCCATAAAAGAAAGAGGTGTTATTTCGAAGGACAAATTATATGATCATAGCAACATCTAAGCGGAAGTTATTATAAAGGCTAGAAAACACTACAACTATTTTAGACCGATGAAGATACCCGGCAAAGATGAGCCGTGCTATGATTAATCAGTGTTACACTGAGGATGAACCATGAGAATACCCGCAATATTCTCATACATGTCTTCATTGCTCCTCATACTATTAATATTAACACCATTCACCACGGGGTCATCGCCCTATGTTTATCCGATACGAATAGAGAAACTGTATCTTGCCGCAGTAACCAGCAATAATACGGGGATCGTAATCCCAGTAACAATCAAGGTATTTCCCGGCAATGGTAATATTCAGATCGTTGATCCTGGCGGCAAAGTCTCCACATCTACAATCTTATCGATCAAATACGCATTAAGCCTAGCATCGATTATGACCGGTAGAGAAAAAACATCATATAACTACGAGATAATTTTCCCAAAAGATACCGATATAGCTGGGACAAGTGCAACACTACCATTTACATTGGTCTTCGCAGCAATATTGACTAATGCACCTATTCCAGAAGATTTCTCAGCGACAGGCATATTGATGCCAAATACTATTATAGGAAATGTATCTGGTATTGATCTAAAGTATAATGCGGCGCTTAAAAAGAACATTCGGTTGTTTCTCGGACCATATATAAAGAATACCCCGGGCGCGAACTATATCCCCGCAGTAACCGCTTACGAAGCCTATGATATCCTAACAAAGACGGAGCTTCTGGGCTCCACTCAAGAGATCATCCAACCAAAAACAATTAACTATCAGTCATTCTTCGTTAATGCTACGAGAGAATTTCTGAACATGACTGCAAATATACTGTTTCTCTTTCCAGCGGGATACTCTGGCGAGGCATTGAAGTTCTACAAGCTAAGCGAAAAGTACTCCAATAGGGGAGATTGGTATACCGCGGCAAGCTACGGCTTTAGATCATATATTGACGCGTTATCTGCATACGCTATATATCTCGAGGAAAAAGCCCCGACGAAATATAAGGAGCTACTTACACGCCTCGAGGAATGGTATGAGGGAAATTATACCCAGGCGATCAAGGGTTTGGAGAGACTGGGCAATTACACGTATAGATATTTAAATCTTTGGAATATCGATATATATGTTAATGCTTTTATTCGATATTCTATAGCGATGGACGCGTACCAATTATATAAAGCTACTGGCTCTCCCCTTCAATTAGTGCTCGCCCTGGCAAGGGTCATAACAGCCAACCAATGGGCTAGCATCCCATTGATAGATAAGAAAATGATTAATTATGATACTTTGTTATCAGCCTACAAGGCTTTATATGCTTTCACAAATATTACAATAAACTACTTCGTGAGTATGAAGTACATCAGCAACCAAACAATAAATATTCTATCCGCAATCAACCACATAAATAATGATCTCATTAAATTGGCTAAGTTAGCCTACCTACAGTATATATTAACATCGGATCTCCTCACCCTACAACCCCCTGTCTTCTCGCCATACTTGACCCCAGAATACATTGTCGAGCTTAACAAGACTATTTCAAGAATTGCCAATTATCTCTTATATGAGTCAGGAACACCTATTCTATCAGCATTAACAACGATCGATGTCGGTAGAACATATGCTGTCGAAATGGAGAACCTTACAACAATAGATGGTCTCCTAATATCAGAGCTCTCATTGCTGACAATGTACAAGGCATTATATGTGATGCCTGTGTATTCATGTGGATCCTGTAGCGGCTCAATCATCCACCTACCACAAGGATCGGGGGCAACTTCTCCTCCGGCTTCTCAGACAATATTCTATGTTATAGCTATAATCCTCGTATCGCTGGGAACGTTCCTCGCCGGCTTCTCAGTCAAGAAGTATTACGGTTAATTAGCTACTCAAGAAATCAAGAATGGTGTGCCTCTTTTTGACCCTGTTAGTGTTTCTTTTTTCTTCCCTGATTTCCTCGACAAGTCCTTTGAGAGTTTCTTTGAAGTCCTTTATTACCACGGGTTTAAGCTTGGGATAGTAGAGGGCGGCTGCAGGATGATATGTCGGCATAATCTTGAGCTTAACCCCATACAGCTCTACCGAGAACACCTTGCCATGCATTCTGGTCATATTACTCCATTTTATCCCAGCGTCACCCAGTAATATTCTACCAGCGTATCTTCCCAAAGTAACAATTATTTTTGGCGATACAAGCTTGACCTGCCTTACCAAGTAAGGCTTACACGCCTCTATCTCGTCGGGCTCAGGGTCTCTATTGTTTGGAGGCCTACATTTTAGGATATTCGTGATGAATACATTCTCCCTTCTAAGCCCAGCCATCGACAATAACTCCGTAAGAAATTGTCCAGCGGCTCCGACAAATGGTCGCCCTGTTTCATCCTCTTTACCGCCAGGAGCTTCTCCAACAAACATTATCTCTGCGTTACATGGGCCTTCGCCGGGCACCGGGTTCCTTCTCGTTTTATGAAGCTTGCACTTAATACATCCCATGATTTCCTCGACTATTCTATACCACTCCTCAGAACAGCTCTTTTTATCTAGTCTCAACTTCACGGACACCAATAACAGTATTTGTTTACCGCCAGAAAATTTTATGGTAGTCGGGAGGATATAAGAGATAAGAAACTACGAGGTGCTGCTTAAGCCGATGATATACAAAATCATCGTTGTTAAATCGGATTTTACGAGTAAACTAGGACTTAAGAAATACAGGGATGCAGTTGATCCTAATAAGATTTATGATATTATAGGTGAAGCCAGTGCTGACTACTACATCATAGTTCCCGACATACTCTACCCATACAAACGAGATATTCTCCGCATTGCCGAGGAATTTAAAGACAATGACATGGTCATCGTGATAGGAAAGCCTAAGTCTCCATTTTCACGCCTCTTACTTACATTGTCTAAATCCCCTATTACGTTAAAGAATGGCAAGCTCCAGTCAAGCCTTGCAGTGATCATTAGGAAGGATCTTGTCCAGAAAATCAATAATGTAACTAGTCTTGATGATCTTTTAGAAAGGGCTACAAGGATAGCTGAGGTACTATACGATGTACCGTTATATGACTACGTTCTAACGATATATGGCAGACTGCCAAAGACATTCCTAATAGCTCTACATGAGCCCCTACGCATTATCAAATTTGGCCTCGTAGGCTTTTCAGGCGCAATAGTTAATCTCGGCACAATACAATTTCTAAGTACACATTATCCAGCACTCCTCACGTCCCCCCCAGGCCTATTTCTCATGGCGTATACAGGCTTCGAGATAAGCTTGTCCTGGAACTTTATCCTGCACGAACTATGGACTTTCAGAGACTTGGAATTAGAGAGGGGGCTACTATCGAGGATAAAGCGGTGGCTTAAGTATCATGTGGCCAGTCTTGGAAGCCTATTAGCCCAGTCTGCAACTATAGGCTTACTCACAGGTATATTCCACTTCGAGGTGATTGTTAGTGCTGCCTTTGGAATACTTGCAGGATTTATTCTAAACTACTTGATAGGGAGATTCTATACTTGGAAGAAATAGAAGAATAAATCCTTATATTCGCCTATGAATACTTTTCTCCAATCAGGAAGAACAGGTGATTGTGATGGGCGGCAAACACGGCAAATTCATTTACATACAGAGAAAAGATGGATGGTATGTTAAGGTAAGAGTACTGAACATAAGGCTCAAAA
>JALWQP010000116.1 GCA_027083045.1 Desulfurococcales archaeon | reverse complement strand
GTATTAACCCCTCATGTAATAACTGGAATTAACCCATAACACGTAGGAGACGAAACCCGTAATGTCCGGACCAGAAGAAAACACGTCCCAGAAAAAACGAATAATCGATCTCAAATCCGGAGAAGAAAACGTCCACGTAACCGGAAGGGTCCTCGAGACAACCCCTCCTAGAGTAATACAGACAAGAAGGGGACCTAGAACAATCAGTAACGCGGTCATAGGTGATGAATCAGGCAGAGTCCAAGTAACGCTCTGGGGAAGCAAGGCCGGCAGCCTCGAAGAAGGAAAAGCCATCGAAATCAAGGGTGCATGGACGACAAGCTTCAGAGGCAAGGTTCAACTAAATATAGGTAGGTCAACAAGCGTGGAAGAACTACCTGACGAGGAAGTACCACAGCCCGAGGAAATCCCTGAAGACCAGCCAACAGCACCGTATACGCCGTCTAGGAGACAAAATTTCGGCCGAGGCAGGAGAAGATACTATCGTCAAGGAGGATTCTGAGGTGTCCAACATGGAGAATGTTGAAGCGCCTGTCCCAAATAATAGCAATGAGAACAAGGTATCCGAGAAAGCTAGGAAAATATATGATCAATTAAGAGAGAAAAAGCCAAGAAGAAACGGTGCATTCCTAGGCGAGGAACAAGACAAGTTCTACGTGGCGAAGTCCGAGGAGGAGATCTACGAGCTCTCAGCACTCGCTTATTACGTATGGCTCCTCTGTGATGGTGAACACACAGTCGAGGAAATAGCTAACAAGATAAGCGAAGACGTGCAGGTCTCAGTAGAAGAGGTTATAGAACCCCTCGCTCTAGCTATTAATAGTCTCAACGAGGCAGGACTAGTAGAGATCGCGAGCTAAAATCGTAAGATACTCTACCTCTCAACTCTCTACATGATATATAACACGTAGCGTTTTTTCTTAGAAAAATCTGTTTAGTATTTTTAGGAATAATTTTATCCCTAGGAATAAAAGACTGGTGATTATTAGCGTGACTAAACAGATGGAAAGGGAACTTTTGGCTCGACATTATTGTCTTGACTTAGCTTTATATGCCATAAAAATGTCGGATCCGTACATTAGTGTCCGTGAGAACCTCACATATACTCATAAGGAACTTATCATCAAGAACAAACGGGTAAGTGTAGGAGGAAAGATATACGTTGCCGGTATAGGCAAGGCATCCTGTAGAATGGCAAGGGCGGTCGAGGAGATTATAGGAGACGATATAGAGTATGGCGTGGTGTCTACAAAGTATGGCTATGGTGAAAAACTCGAGAAGATAAAGGTTATCGAGGCGGGCCACCCCGTACCGGATGAGAATAGCCTCAGAGCAGCCGACGAGATAATCGGGATAGCTAGGCGGATGAAACCCGAGGATATCCTGATATTCCTGATCTCGGGCGGCGGCTCAGCATTATTCACGAAACCATATCCGCCAATAACGCTTGATGAACTGATAAAGACCCACGATCTCCTCGTGAAATCGGGGGCACGAATACAAGAGATCAATACTGTTAGGAAACACATATCCTTTGTAAAAGGCGGCAGATTCGCTGAAATGGTTCCCGGTAAAATAATATCGCTAATAGTGAGCGACGTTGTCGGAGATGATCTCTCAACTATAGCTTCCGGCCCAACCGCACCCGATCCGACAACATATGCTGATGCGAAAAGGATCCTTATCAATTATGACCTATGGGACAAAATTCCCGAAAATGTACAGAAAGTCATAGATAAGGGTTTAAGGGGCGAGATACCCGAGACCCCCAAGAAGCTGGAGAACGTTGACAATAATATTATAGCGAGCGCTAATATCGCTGCCGAACACTCGGCGCGGCGTGCATTAGAACTGGGGCTAAAACCAGTAATCATGACGACCACGATAGAAGGAGAGGCACGACATGTAGGCACAGCCATAGCATCAATAATAGAAGAGATAGCTAGGAACCACCGTCCCTTCAAGCCACCGGTATGCCTGATCTTTGCCGGTGAAACCGTGGTCACTATCAGGGGTGAAGCTGGAATGGGTGGGCCAAACCAAGAACTAGCACTCAGCGCATCCATGAAGATAAGAGGCTATAGAGGAGTAGCTCTGATAGCTTTGGATACTGATGGAACAGATGGGCCCACGGATGCAGCAGGGGGTCTTGTGGATTCAAAGACCTATGATATTCTTATGGATAGAGGAATTGATCCTGAGAAAAGCTTGATGAGGCATGATGCATATAATGCATTAAAGATCTCTGGAGACCTGATCAAAACAGGTCCTACCGGTACGAACGTCAATTCAATAATGATAGCCGTCATACTGAGATGATAAGGGTATGAAAGCTCTTCAACCAATACTCTTGCTAATTCTATTAGCTCTATCACCGGCTCCAGTAATGGTTAGCGTAAACGCTACAATACAGTCTAGTAATCTGTTGGACTGGTTTAATATTACAATAATAATTAATGGCTCAATAACTAATCTTGGAGACAAGCCGCTTCCTATAAACCAGACTGACCTCTTAGTATTTGATTACCCGGTTAACATGTCTACACAGAAAGTCATAGGCATAAAGACATATGTTAACGGCACATCTTATCCCTATAAGATTCAGGGCCCATGGTATAATCCAAGCCTGGTGATACAGGCACCGAGATATGAGAACATGAGCTTAATGCCAGGCCAGACAGTGACTAGCATGGTGGTATATAATGTCTCAGTCAATATGGCTCAGCGCCTACTACAAGCAACAAGTATAAAGCCCGAACTAGCAGAGGGCTGGAAGTACATACCGGGTAGGTTAAAGTCTAACTATACAGAGGAGACACCGCTCTGGAACTACTCTAACCCACTAATTAATCTATTCATAACATATATCCGGTCACAGGAGCATTCAAAAACCCCATTAGGAGCCATAGAGGAAGTCCTAAAATGGTTTGATAAAAACGTCAAATACAAGACAAGAATACCTGCCAGACAGCCATGGGAAACACTGATGTACATGGAAGGTGATTGCGACGATCAGTCAAACTTACTTATAACCGTTCTACGCGGAATAGGCGTGCCAGCCTACCTAGAGATAGGAATAGTCTATATCATGGGGCTAAACATAACAAGCACAGCCGCTAACGGTCTCCTCGAGTATAGGTTTGTGAATGGAGGAACCCATGCGTGGACAGCCGCTTATGTTCCGCCTTGGGGCTGGATAAGGATCGATCTAACGGCCAGTCTAGGTATAGGGATCAATCATATCAAGGGAGCAGCCTATTATATCTACCCTACAGTGGTGATATCGAAAGTCTATGGACAGAACTATGCCGCGAGCTCGGCCAGATTCACGGAAGAGCTCGTACATAAGAAGATAGCTTATAGGGTAACAATAGAATTAATCGCTCCCAATAAATCATAGTTCTAGGTAGGAACCGGATGACCGAAGACTCCAATACTGAGACCGCGTGTCTATGAGGAGACTCCACCCCTCGGGACGGTTTTTAGTATTTCGGTGGTACATAGTGTTTGGAAAGATCCTCATAGTTCTCAGTGATCATGGATATGATTTCATTGCGATGAACTCTTGTTAAGTGAAGGTAGAAACCTCTCCTCGTAAACGGGCCCTTACCACATATACCGCATCTGATGAGCCCTCTCTGTATAACTACTAATTCTGATGCAACGATGTTAACAACCTTTCTCATTACGGGATATCTCGAGGAGCCAGTAATTCTGTGTAAATCTATATCGTCAACAGGCAGGCCAGAAGCCTTCCTTGCAACATATTCTACCAGCTTGTTAGCAATAGTTTCAACGCTAACCACTCCAGGCACCTTTTAACTTATCGTGTACAAATTAGATTTAAGATATATGGCCCTTACAATTATCATTGATAAAAGTAGGATTTTGGACTATTATTAAATATAATATTAGGGGCTTGGTGTATTGTGAGGCTCAGAATGAGAGAGCAGTTTGTTGAGGATCTGGTATCCTCGGCTAAGAGAGTGATCAAGGGATGTATTGATGGAGGATTCAAATGCATAGACCCGCCAATTACCGTCACTCGTTTGCTCGAAGAAATGAATCTTGG
>JALWQP010000115.1:15203-15761 GCA_027083045.1 Desulfurococcales archaeon | reverse complement strand
ATCCAATGATGTCGTTGAATATAAATCCTTAACGCCGATTTACGTGGACGAGAAAGGATATGGCCAGCTGATCGATAACCTCCAATGGATAACAGAAATGAATGAAGCCTTCGCTTTCATGGTTCACGCAAGGCTAGCATCACCTGGATATCGAAGAATCCTGGTTGACACGCATCCTTTTCACTTCTATACAGTTGATGATTATGATTCTTGGCTAATTATGAACGGAACATTAAAGAAAGAATGTATTAAGAATAGAAATAATAGATCCGACACATATAATCTAATCAAAGACATCTCAAACGAGGAATTCGATGAAATACCGCAAAAGATACTTGAGCAAGTAGTAAATAATCCTGGTTGTGTTAGAGCTGGTATTGCTATAGGGATGATAGGCTTCAATACTTTAAACCCCTCTATTAAGGGCTATTTTGTATATTATTCGAAATGCGGGGAAAACCATCAGGGCTACTATGATTACTATGATTTAAAGCTCGATAAAAGCTATGTTATTATGAGCTCGACGGTTAAATATTACTTATCTGAAAAGTATAGGGC
>JALWQP010000115.1:0-15193 GCA_027083045.1 Desulfurococcales archaeon | reverse complement strand
GGCAAGCGCTAACAAAGTAAATAAGATCAAAAGCTCCGATATTATCAGGTTCTAATTCGCTATTATCATGATGCCTTATTTCGAGAAACGTGGGACTTACCGTAATGAGTGGTATTATCATGTAACTACTTAATAGTACGTCCCGGACATAATATATACTTATATTTATTGTAACATTGATATATAATAGGGTCTGGAAAGGTGACTCTACGTGTCGTCGCTAGTTTTTAAAAGAGTTGTAGTTTCGCCGCTCGAAATAGATAGAGTTAGATTAGGCCTAATCGATCTAGAGGAGATGCTGAAGTATTTATCATTTGTTAAAAGTGTTAAAAAAGCTAAGGAAGGTGTTCTAGCTGAATTAAGCCTTAGAAGAGGTTTGACGAGATTCCACGACGTAATATTGTTCCGTGTCGAGCTACTGAATGACTATGATATAATGATTGAGGGCATCGGATCTACCGTTGAGATACGTATAACAGCAAGACTTCAGGTTTTATTTCCGGGAACAACCACGGTTAATCTCGAGATCGAGATATCAGGTGAAAATAGGAGGGCGTTGGGAGGACTTGTAAATAAGTATGTCCAAGAACTTAGATCATATCTGGGTAGGAACGGCCCTGTTGATCGTAAGTATAAGCCCGGTGAGAAAGAACCTATTATTCTGAGAAAGCTTCTGGAAAGGGCACGTAGGGAGGTCGAGGAAATAAGGAAGACCCCTATCGAGACACAGCCTGAAGTTATGGCTGAGACTGTTCCAAGCATAGGTGAGACAACGCCTGTGCCGGCCATGGAGGAGACTAAGCCGATAGCTATGGTCGAGGAAGGCGAAAAAACTGGTGTCGAAGAAAAGCCTGAAAAACTGGAAGAAGCAAGAGTGCCCGAGGAAGTCCAACTTAAGCCCTCTATTGAAGAGGGGAGCCTAAAGCTTGCTGATCCAGTAACTATTGCTCAGATCCTATTTAATTCATCACTACTAGCTGATTCAAAGATTAAGTCATTTAACCTCGACATAGTGAATAACCTTCTTAGAGGCAAGGATCTGAGTAGTTATAAGTACATATATGTTACCATTAAAAAGAGGGGATCACGCGATGAGGCAAAAATACTCCTAGATCCTAGAATGAATATTATTGGTGCACATGCGATCACATCTTCGGGTGAAATATTTGGTCTAGACGCTATAGAAGAAATAAGAAAATGGAGTAACATGCCTCTTCTACTGCGTATTTGGGGGGTAGCAGCCGATGTACTTTCTTAGCTGCTTGTTACATAATATTTTATATATAGCGACGCCTTTGCATATTAGGTGATCTGGATGGATAAGAAAGCCCGAGGAGTTAAATTTGGAATATATCTGAGTGAGGAGCTGGACAAGGGGCTTAGGGAGTGTATGAAATCTCTCGGAATTAGGAGCAGGTCCCGGGCTATACAGGAAGCAATACAGTTGTTTATAGCTGAGAACAAGTGGCGTTTAAGGGGTAGAGTATCGGGCGTTATTGGTGTAATATATAATCATGACGTGCATGGTGTAGATGAGAAACTTACCGATATTCAGCATGAGTATATAGAAGTAATTGTTGCGACTCTTCATGTTCATTTAACGAAGGAAAAATGTATGCTGGCTATACTTGTGAGAGGAGATTCGCCAATAATCAGAGAACTGGTTAGAAAAATAAATAGTGTTAAAGGCGTATTATTTGTGAGGCCCTTGCTTCTCGAAGTTGTTTAATAACTTATTTAATACACAGAGAATGGGTTCAACGACATCGTGGAGGGATACAAGCGGATAATTGCCTTGTCCTAACATGTTGTTCTTCATAAGAGTATCTGATATCATTGGTATATGAAAGAATACTCCTAATCGGCCTGTCTTCTGACTCCACCTGTATATGTGGTAGGCTAGTGCATTACATAGATATGTCCCTGTGGACAGACCTACAGTTATATCGTGGTTTATTTTTCTGCATTCTTCAATTATGTGAGCGGGATCAAGGATAGGCGTTCTAATGAGTGGTTCATTATTAAATAGTCTCCTGTACGAGTAGATTTTATGGTTCGCATCGGGGATCCTGTAGCTAGCAATATTGATTGCTGCTGCCTCGAGTATGGGCATACGTGCCCCAGGATACATTCCAAGTCCAATAATTATATCTGGCTGGATCTTTTCTAATTCGTTTGAGAAAAAATTAGAGACCTCTGAGAGCGAAACCCTTAGAATTTTTACATAGACAGTGTTTCCATTAGTAGATAATCTATTCTTTATTTCTAGGGCAACATCAATACATGAATTGAATAGATAGCCATTGTAACTTCCGTATCCAAGGATAAGTATTTTCATCCCAACACCCAACGTTAAATATAATAATGCGTTATGATTCTAAAGGTTTGCAGGGCACAATGGATAGAAAGATTGTGGTGGTAGATAACCCGCTTATTAAATCATATCTAACAATTCTTAGAAATACACGAACTCAGCCCCTATTCTTTAGGGAGATTATGGAGAAGATAGGCTTCTACATTGGATTTGAGATAGCAAAATTCATGAATTGGAGGAGCGTAGAGGTTACGACACCGCTAGGACGGGCCAAAGGATTGACTATTTCAAGAGAGGTGATTGCGGTCGGTATACTGGGGGCATCTCTTCCATTACTATACGGCTTCGTAAAGTCAATGCCATGGGCTGGAATAGGATTGATAGCAGCGAGGAGGATAGAAGATCATAGTAGGGGGTATCTGGATGTCGAAATATACTACACGAGATTACCTAGAGATCTGCGCAAAAAAGTAGTGGTCCTTCTTGATCCCATGCTTGCTACTGGTTTAACACTAAAGAAATCTGTAGAACTAATTAGTAGACTTGGTGCTTCTGATATTATAGTGGGCTCGGTTATTGCTAGTAGAGAAGGCTTAGAGAGGCTTTCGAAGGAGAGGAAGGTAAAAGCCATAATTGTCTGTTCAGTTGATGAGAAACTCGATAAAAACTATTTCATTGTTCCAGGTCTTGGAGACGCCGGCGATCGAGCACTAGGTGGCACTCTTTCTCATTATTAGATATTTAATAGTATGATACATAACATATTACATATTTTTAATAAATCTGGATATAATTTATGCAAACTATATAATACTGTTTTTAATATTTGGTTAGTGTTTTAAATCAATATGAAGAATACAATAAATAACTCATACTGTATTATTATAAAATATAATATAATAGTTATAGTGTTAAGAAGGTGCTCAGCGCATGTCTAAGGGCCTGCAATTCATAAGGGATATGGTGGGAGGAATAAGACCTGGGTCTATAGTACTAATAGAGGGACCAACAGGTGCAGGTAAGACGATATTTACCGCTAGTATTGCTAAGGAAGTTATTGAAGGATATGGTCAAAGAGTGGCATGGATAGGTGTTCTCCTTGAGCCGCCTGATATAAAGGATATATTTTCTAATATATTAAGGATCAATCTAGATGACTATATCAATTCTGGGCAATTCAAGTACTATGGATTCGAAATAGTGCCCGTCGCCGACAGACTAATAATGATCTCTCAGCTCCTCAATGATATAATCGACACTTATAGCCCTGGTATGATAGTTATAGACTTTATAGATCCGATAATAGAATTTGCTTCAACCTCTGATTTACTGTCTATAAGGAAAATGATCAAAACAAATTGTGGAGAGAAGAAATGCATGGTCCTGATGATATCTCGAAGCTCATTGCATGGATTAAGATCTAGGGCTGAAATGATCTCAGACATAATTGTCAGGATCAAAATGGAGCATCCTTCCTATGGTGCACCGAGAAGATTCATAGAGCTTGCAAAAATAAAGAACATCCCACACACAAGGATGATCTATGAGCTAGACATGAATAAAGAGTATGGCGTAACAATACATCCTCATGGTATTTTGAAGGAGCTTAAAAGCCATATAAATCATGAGGTAAGAATACCTACGGGAATCGATGGATTCGATGATATTTTGGGTGGAGGACTTATTCGGGGGACATCAACGCTTCTTATAGGCCCATCGGGGGTAGGTAAAACAATCCTTATGTTGACAACAGCATACAATATGGCTAGAGAAGGAGAACATGTATATTACATTAGCTTTGAGGAGCCTGAGCAACAACTTGTAGAGACTCTTAGATTCCTAGGGTTTAATATGGAGGGATTAAAGGGTGACCTAACCATACACTCGATAAATCCGAGAACCATTACAATTAATTCATTCTTCAGCATCATAAATCGAGTAGTCGACTTCTCAAAACCGATCGTTATATTTATTGACGGACTATATAGTCTATGGAAGGAATTCGGTCATGATTTTCATAGATATGTCAGAGACCTGATATACTATTCAAAGAGCTCAAATGCAACCATAATGTTATCGATGATATACGAGAAGGGAGTTGAAGAGAAATTATATGTATGGCTAAGTACAATGTGTGATAGCATTATCGAAATGAATTTTGAAAGGACAGATAGAAGTGTTAGAAGATTAATATATGTTCGGAAAATGAGGTTATCATCTCCGCCTCAGAAATATTTCGAGATATTATTTGAAAATAAAAAGCTGTCTATTAGAACATTATAGTACATGTAATACGATGAGAATATATAGCATGACTACCACGATCTCTAGTAGTGCTAGCAGTCCCAGGCCGCTCTGTTCTTTGCTTCTGATGTTTCTAGCGCATATTAAGGCGACGGATAATAATGGAGTCGCTATTATTATGTAGATCCCAAACCATAGGATAGCGGTGGTTTCTGTTAGAATAGATATCAAAAGCCCTGCTATGAGAATGACTAGTCCTGTTATGACTCCATATCTAAGTATATGGTGTGCCTCTACCATTTTGATTACCCTATAATATGTGTTAATGATATGATCAGTCTAATCGCAGCATAGAGTAGTATCAAGGCGAAAACAAGCCTTACAGTTCTCGGCCTTAGTTTTTCAAGGCGTCTTGCACCAACATATGCTCCCGGAATAATTCCCGATGCCAGAGCAGCGACAGCCAGTGGTTCAGGTATACCCCTGGATACATAGACTATGCTCCCGCCAGTAGCTGTTAATCCTACCATGAAAGAACTTGTGGCTACTGCTGTTTTTATAGGAAGACCTAGTAGTCCAGCCATAATTGGTACCTTTAGTACTCCACCCCCTATTCCGAACATACCTGATAATATTCCGGCGAAAAAAGATACTAGTAGTGCGAGGGCCTTTGTAACCCTCTTGGTTTTTCTCTTTATGGTTTTTCTCGTCTTCGAGGGCCTTAGGGCCTTCAAAAGCATTGACATGGACACATATAATAATATGAAGCCTAGGCCGGTCCTAATTATTGTTGGTGGTATTGAAGTGGTTATGATGGCGCCAAGTATGGCGCCAATAGTGGTGATGGGCTCTAATGTTAATGCAGTCTTTAAATCCACTAGGTTGTCCCTAAGATATTCGCTTGCGGCTATTGATGAAGTCACGATGATCGCAACTAGGCTTGTCGCTACAGCAACTCTCACATCGAATCCGAGCACAAGGATCATATATGGGACTATGAGGCTACCGCCGCCAATACCGCTCATAGCCGAAACAAATCCTATGGCTAAAGCACCTAGAAACAATAGGATGAGCGTCGTTATGGCCAACAATAGTGTTCACCGGCTGGTTCTCTGAACTGTCTTAGATTGCCCATATTATCCCGCCTCTATGCCGAAAAGTATGGATGCTAGGGCACCTATGCCGTATGTCACGATAGCTGAGCCTAGGCCGGATAACACGAGTTCTATGACTTTTTTCCTGATAGCTAGTCCTGACGATATGGCAACTATAGTACCCGATACTGCGAGCATCGAGGCAGCCATGATGAAAGAAAATATTAGCGCACCTAGTATTGGTAAGCCGAGAAAATATGGTATAAGCGGCACAAAAGCACCTATAATATAAAACACTCCTGTGTAGAGGCTCGCTATTTTTGGATTCTCGAGAGCATCCTCAGTTATGCCATACTCTTCCTCAGCTATAATCTTACTTAGTATTTCGGGGTTTGAGCTCGCATCCCTACTAATGTTTTCGATCGCCTCTGCACTATAGCCTCTTTTGAGAAGATGTTCCTTGACTCTCTTGATCAATACATTTGCTGCATATTTTGCTGCAAGCCTTATCCTCGTGAGGGCTCCCAGCTTCACGTCCCTCTGCGCCTTGACACTGATATAGGTTCCCACAGCCATTGAAAGAGCGCCTCCAATACCCACGATAGAGCCTCCTAGAGCAACATATATCGGGTCGCCGTATGCACCGGCAAGACCTGCTGATACAGATAATATTTCAACTAATCCATCGTTCATACCAAGAATAGCGTCGCGTACATGAAGTAGGAATTCCTTTAATCTAGATTCTTCCTCCTCGAATTCCTCCTCGTGCACGAGCTCGTCTTCTAGGATCTTTCTGAGCTGTTGTCTCTCCTCTTCGGTTATTTCGGATGATCCGAGAAGTTGTGAATAAGTTTTAACTGCGTTGTCTTCTCCTAGCTCAAGGATCTTGAGAGTTAGGCCGTAGCCTAGTAGCCCGAATAACGTGATCTTTAATCTAAGAAGTATATTGCTGATCTTTATCCTATTGATGTCTATTCCTCTTTTTTCAAGAAAATTTCTCCAGAAATCAGCGTGTCTTTTCTCTATTTTTGCAAGCATTTGTAGTTTTTTGGATATCTCGGGGTTTTTGATACGCTTGGCTAATTCGCTATAAATAATGCTTGTTTCAACTTCGTCCCTGTACATAGTGATAGCTGTTTTTATTATCTCCTCGTTATTCAGGCCAGATCACCATTTACTACGCTACGCGCTTATGATTTTCCCTAAGAACTCCTCTATTATGTTTTGTTGCAGTTTTGACCCAGCCTTTACACTTATAGTATTTATTGGGGATAATGGTGTATTCTCTAGTTTCTTTTTGACAAGCGCTTTAGCGGCGTCTCCCCACCCATATACTGTTATTATTAGTGTGGGTTTTCTTGCCTTGATCTTCTTAATCAGGATATTTAATACGCTTTCCATACGTGGGTGAATCGATGCTTCATAATTGCTTATCCCTATAATCACGGCTTTGGAGGTATCAACGTCCGTTAGAATCTCCGAGATCATTGGTCGCTCCTTATCTGTGAACCTATGGGTCTTTATAGTTAATCCGTGTTTTTCGAGGGAATCCTTAATAGTGTCAATTATTTCTTCTACGAAGCCATACATTGATGTATATATGATGGTTACTTTATGCTCATCGTACTTGCTTTGCGCAAAATCTTCATACGCATTAATTATTATGTCCAGGTTTTGTTTCCATATGAGGCCATGAGCAGGGGCTATTATAGATGGTTTAATGCCTAGCTCATCTAGTTTTTTGATGGCAGGAATGACGTGGCTCCTGTAGCTCCCTATAACAGTTACCATGTATTTTCTCGCATAGATAAGATACTTTCTGATCTCGTCTTCGCTTAGCACTGTATCGAATAATTTGCGTGGGATAGAATAGCTGCCAAATACATCACATGTTAAAAGAACGCCTCGTTCCTTAAGGAGGGTAACTATTGTTTCTGGCCAGTGAAGCCATGGAGTATGTATAAATAGTATGCGTTCGTCTCTAAGATCGATCTCCATCTTATCCCTTGTAGGCACGAATTTTATGTTGTTCAAACCATAGAAAGAACTAAGCATCGAGCGAGCCATTGGGTGTCCATATATCATTGGCTGTTTATTCATTTTTGATAAAAGCATTGTTAGGGAGCCGGTATGATCAGGCTCCATATGGTGGACAACAATAATATCGATATCATTTATATCTATTATCCTCTCCAATGCTTCTAGGAATTCCTCAGCATAATCTCTCTTCCAACCATCGAATAAGACGACCTTATCCGGTAGGGTAAGAACATATGAGTTATAAGTAATACCCTCAGGGATCTCCCATAATCCCTCAAAGTACTTCGTTGATAGATCATCGACTCTCAATACGTAGAGGTCCCGTACAACCCTGTCAACATGATAAACAGTCATTTTCATCACCCATCGCTATAGTATAATAATTGGTCGATGTCCTAATATACTCGATTACCTCGATGAGCCGTCACGGCAGAAGATAGAGATTACAAACTGGAAGAAATTCCACAGGTTGAAAATCCTGTAATTTTTCCTGGTTATTGGAATCCAATAATGTCTTGGATACAGAAAGAATGGTGCGGCGGCCGGGATTTGAACCCGGGATCTCCGGCTTGGAGGGCCGGCGTCCTAGTCCAGGCTAGACGACCGCCGCAGCGTTTTTGGGCCGTATAGATTTGTAGGGCTGGATGGTCTTATAACACTTTTCTCCGTGTTATAATTTTTTGTTTGCGCATGAGTATATCTATACTTAAGATTTTATGTCATCGTTTTTTATTTCTTTGGAATCGGAGAAATGATACAAAAATTTTATAACAGAGTATTTGTATGTATAACGTGTACATATAACATGTCTGTATTAATAATGAGATGGGTGTAATGGAAAAAGAACGACGAAATCGCAACAAGATAGAGGTTATTGAGACTATTTTAAGATATATAGAGAAGGAAGGCAAAGCAAGAAAGACTAGAATACTCTATGCGGCTAATCTGAATACCCGCAGTCTTGAATCCATTCTTTCCGACCTCGTAAACAAAGGTGCGTTAGAAATTATAAATGATGGTCGAGACCGTAAAATGTACAGGATAACTCCCCGAGGAGTTCGTCTTTTAATGCTTATCACTAGGATCAGAAAGTTCATGAGAAACGAACATGCAACAACTACAAGGCTTATTGATAATTTGAAGGAGTTCTGCAGAGAAATAGGAGCTGAAGGCGAATGCGTTGAGATAGACAAATCCACTAGGCTGGGAATGAATGTCAAGGGACAAACCACTAGGACGTATTTCATTGATCTATATGTCAAGATAAACGAGAAAGAATATATCATAGGCTTTCTATCAAAAGATGCAACAGAGCTAGAAATCCAGCAAATATTGTCCTGGCTAATAATAGTCTCTCTCGATACAGGCTATAGCGTCATATTATTCGTGTCCGAAGATAAACTCCTAAACATTAGAAGATATCTTGACCATTTATTCGGTCTGCTTGAATGTGAAAAATTCCGAAGACTTAAGGATAAATTCATTGTAAGAGAGCTTCGGATCTTATAATCTTTGTTTTAATGATGAACTAGAATTATTGTATGTAGTTATAAAAGATTTTTCAGATAATTGTTTATAGTATTTTACCTCTTGGAATTATTGATTAATTCTTTTGTAAAAATCCATTTTGTCTAGAGAATTCATACATATACAAACTCCAGACAAAATCTGCCTTTCATAAATATAAGTTTATCGACACCCTTATCTCCTAAGGTGAAAAGATGTACGCCTTAAGCAAAACCCTTGGAGTGCTATTGCTAGCCACGCTTCTCACGGCATTTGGCTCAGCATTAGCCATGTGGTCTGAAACTATCAATATAAACACGTACATCCATACAGGGGAGGTACGTGTTGCATTTGGCGGATGGACAGTCAACGACAATGGCCCCGATCCTCAGTGTGGATGCGATGATGGCTCATGCTATGATAATTCTGAGGGTAAAGATGTAGCAAATATTATAGTGACCCCCGAGATACTTGATGAACAGAACAATACCATAAAGCTAAACATAACGATCATTAATGGTTATCCAGGCTATTTTGCGAACATAACCTTCAATGTGACTAACATAGGTACAATACCAGTTAAACTACTTAATTATACTATAACGGGTGTAAATACAACAGCTCTACGTGTCAACCTAGGCATACCTAAAGATACACAGATACATCCTAATGAGAACGGTACCTATACATTATCAATATGTATTAAACAAGCTGCATCTGAGATGACGACATATACATTCGATATATCACTAACATTCGCTCAGTGGAATGAAGTACCACATAATACACGGATATAAGGTAACATGATATGAAACGATATGATAAGTTTTTCATGGAGGTACAACCTCCGAATAAAAATCTGGTGAATATAACATGAGAAAACAAATCGCAATAATCGGAATATTCGCGCTCATAATGCTCATAGGTTCAATAGTAGCTTATGCAATGTGGTACCAAACACTACTGATAAATAACCATGTTAACACTGGCAAACTAGACTTTGCGTTTGTATATGGTACTGTTTCATCAACTGATCCACCAAATACGCCAGACTATATGGTAGACTTCCATGCAATACCGCAAAAGATCATTATTCCGGTTCCCGAAAACAAAGACGTTGGAACAACATATGTTAATCTAATAGATACTGATGGTGACGGAGACTATGACGCGTTAAACATAACGATAGTAAATGGTTATCCATGGTATTATACCCACGTGGGATTTAGTGTTATCAACTCAGGTACAATACCGCTCAAAATATGGCGAATAAGATTCCATAACGGTACAGGGACATCAACATTTTACTCATTATATAGCGAGCAACAGACCAACGGTACACCTATAGATCTCAATGGCGATGGTAAGCCAGATATCATGATGTGGTGGGGAGACAACTTTGGTGCACAACTACACCCAGGTCAAAGTGCCGATATTAGTTTCGATATAACAATATTGCAGGATATGCCACAAAACACTAACTTGACGTTCATAATATATTATGATGCTATCCAGTGGAACGAATATAACAGTAATGTGCCTTCGGGTGCTTAAAGGATAAAATAACTGTAAAAAATAGGGGGAATATTTTTCAACCCCTATATACAAACTCTTTTGTATAAAATCATGAAGAGAGATACAAATTTGTTATCAACGACTAGACAGTATATATCGACTCTTCTACCATTTCTACTCATCTTAACAACATATATGCTAAAATATCTAAACGTACTATATGGTGCATCATTCTATCTTGTACCGATAGTTTTAAACATACTAATTGTTACCATAACTTATCGACACGTGGTATATAAAAAGACAACATATAGTATCATATCATCGTATATACCATTAATGATAGCCTCTACATTGGCGCCATTTTTCTTCTCAGGAATAATATTTGGTTTCGGTAAAAGTATCTATTTCATTGAACCAATAACAGCGATAATGCCGTTTATATTAACATTAACTAGTCTCATGGCTATTGAGCATGTAAAGGCATTGATGTTGAAGAAATGGAATTTACTATTTATACTTCTCATAAATATCATAATGTCCATCATTATGTTTCCGACAGTACAGTTCGTAACAAACATTGGAGAGACAAGTATCTTATTCATGAGAGAACTAATGATGAATATTATCACAAGCACTATCATTATATCATATGGTCTATTGCCTGCGCTCTTTTACCGATTGGGGACTGATATGATCTGGTATTTTTTCCCCATTCAGCCCATGATAAAAATGTATATGTCCAGTATTATGATGATGATAGGGCTAATAGCATCTCTAGTTATACTTGATTATAGCAAGTTTACACACAGCCCCTTGCTGACTCCCAAAACAGAAACCAGTATTACTGGAAAAATAAGGACTATTTTCCCTCTGATAGTATTAGGCCTAGTCGCTCTGTTTCAGATTGTGGGTTTACACTCATTTGTTGTCCTTACTGGCTCGATGGAGCCCTCTGTAAATCCTGGCGATCTTGTGCTTGTTGAAAAGGAGGATCATTACAATGTAGGAGATATAATAGTCTTCTCGACACAGGGCACAATAATAGTGCATAGAATACACGCTATTGAGGAAAACTACATTATTACGAAGGGCGATGCCAATAATTATATTGATCCGTGGAAGATCAGGTCAGACAAGATAATAGGTAAGACCTTCGCTGTCTTACCATATATAGGGTTACCGCTTGTTGCTATATCACGCTTGTTAGGAACTTATTATATGGGGCTTCTTTTCACAGTATCGGTAATTCTTCTTATATTGTTTTTATCATATTATATAAAGCTCATAAAAAGGTGGTATATGTATGAAATTCGTTAAGAACTATAAAACCATACTCATCATTATACTTGTGATATCCATGGCTGTATTCGTGGTATCTGCGTCCGCTCTTAGCATAGCATATAGAACGCCCTCTTATATCCGGAGGAGTGTTAAAACCAAACTCTTGGAGTCAGATGCTCATATATCATTCAATTATCATATAAAACCATCAATACTATTCGACAATAAGACGGAAATAAGTAGCAAGTCAATCTATCTGTCCTTGGCACGAGGTTTTTCATATAACATTACGATCAATACTAAATACTATGCTGATCCGCTATATGGAGAACCAACAAATAAAACAATTAGTGTCATCAAGACAATAGAAATCTCAACAGCCTCATGGAGGAAAATCATTACAGAAGAAAATATCGATGCATCAAATAATACTATTACTGATAATGGATATGTATCATTTGACAAGTATACTTCGTTTGTGAAAAAAATAAACGACCAGATAGGAATAAACCCCTTAGGGTACACTATAAAAATAAGGTATAAGCTAGTATATACAATCTATTACGGTTATGCTTACCGTGCATATGATTTCTCTCCGGCCATAGTTATTGATTATGATGAGCTAAATAAAATCGTCAAGACAAGAACTGATAACACAACGTTATCCATAGAGAAGGATAGCACAATATACATACCAGGTAATACAACGATATTGGGTATGGAGATAAATACAGTCTGGCTTCGCGAGAAAACTTTTTACTCAACACTCATATCTGCGACTATAATGCTTTCAACTCTAGGCACCATAGCATATTACATGATTAGTGATGGCAACAGTTATCCCGAGAAAGTATTGAAGAAATATAAGTCCAGAATACTCTACGGTAAATTCATTCATAATAACAAAGAGATCGTTAAGGTAGAGGATATAAGAGATATAATTCGCGCGTCGGAACTTTATGGCGAGATCATAATATATGACCGTGATAGGAACCAATTAGTAGTAAACACAAGAAACAATGTAGTAATCTATGAGAACAGCGAACTCAATAAAATACTATGATATCCCTAAGCTTTGACATATATCGGGTTCCTCCCACCACTATACAGTTTTATCAACCCTTTTTCGGCAGCGGCTCTTAACAGTTTTCTCGCGGTACTAACCCTGATACTGTATGCTTGTGCCAGTTGATAAGGAGTTATAACCTTAAAGGAGCCACGCTTCAAGTCTCGCTCGAATCTTTTTATTATATCTCCTGTCACCTCGATCTGCGTCTCGAGAGACACTACCCTTTTTGTCTCCGTTGGTTCTTCTTTACGTCCTCTCTTCCCCCTGGCCATGTCAGTCACCTGGACTAGGGTTTTTGTGGTTATCGATATTTAAATTTGCGTGTCTTTCCAAGCTAGTATGTGAATAAAGGTACAAGTAATGATGCTATAAGGCCTGAGAGATATATTCCGTCGAAAGTACCAGCGCCTCCAATACTTAGCATGGTCGCACCATAGTGCTCGATAAACTTGTTTAATTCTTTGCCCAATCTAAGTAGGTCTGCACCAATAAGACTTCCCAATACTCCACCTACGTATGCGACTGGTATAGCCATATATGATTCATGGATCAATAGGGCTGTCATAACCACGCTCGTTAAAGGTGGGAGGAACGCTGGAACAGCTATGCCCACGCCCGGTATTGCACGAGATGATACATAAGATATTATGGCCGTTACACTGATCACTATTAGAGAATAGATGAAAATTAGGGGGGAATCCATAGCCATTTTTAGCAACAACAGTAAGCTCAGCCCTATAGGAATAATTGCGCCGCCAACATTGATGGCGAGAACAATCTCTTGTTTCACAACACGCGGAGTAATGACTGGAAAGGGGATGCCAAAGAAGTACACATATCTCTGCTCTAATACTATCATTTGTTTCCCCGTACTGATCCTCTTAATCACTATGTTGAAAGGGCTCAGAACAAGGCTTAGAAGAAAAATCAATGGCCCCAACATAAAAGCAGCTGGCCTAGATATTCCTAGAAGAGACGATAAATACCCGAAAACATATGGTGCCGAAACAAAAAGGGGAAATAATAAGAACAGGTAAAGCATGATCATCAAGGGATGCGAAGGAAACGATACTATTATCCTCTTTTCGTGTTTCTCGTCCTCCAAGAAACTAGACGGTCTGGGCGCGAAACCCTCCTCATCCCTCCAAGGGTCTGGGGGAGTCATAATCTTCATCCCGACGGCATCTATGATCTTTGTTCAGATATATACGCTATATGTGTTTTTATAGATTAATAATAATATGACATAATGCCTCTAATGAGTTGGAGGTTAGTGGAACTGTCGTTTAAAAGATATGATAAAGATACGTTATTACATCATGTGGGTAATGTACTGATGGTTTTATCGATAGCAAATATTGTTCCCACAGTATTTGCTCTACTATTTGAAGAGTCGCTCACTTTTAAGCTTCTAATGATCTTCGAAACAGTAATCATTTATGTCATCGGATACATGTTATCAAGACGGTATCAGCCCGGCTCAGTAAGTCTAGTTGAGGCAATGACCATAATGGTTTTTGCCTTTCTAATACCGCCTTTTATGATGTTATTTCCTCTCCTTACTAAGGGCGCGGATTTAATTGACGCATTATTCGAAGGTGTGTCGTCTATTACTACTACGGGGCTCTCGTGCTTGCCCCCCTTCGCAGTGGACTCGACAGTGAATTTTATACGATCATATTATCAGTGGGTTGGTGGGCTTGGAATAGCATTTTTTACACTAACAGTTATGGTTCCCCCGGGATCAGCGGCTTATAACATTTATTTGGCTCATCTCGGTAAGATCAGGGTTAGTCCCCTTAGTAGGAGAAACGTTGTTGAAATACTCAAGATATATTCTGTACTTACCTTGTTAGCTCTTATCACATATTTAGTATTGGGTATGGATACTTACTCGGCTATGATCAATGCATTAACAACTGTCAGCACCGGGGGTTTTTCAACTTATGCTGTTTTTCCGCCATACTTGCTGCCACCTGTCACGCTATTTATGTTCATAAGTGCCCAGCCCCTCGTTATGTACTATGTGCTTCTGAAACACAAGCGTGGGAGAATCTTTTTACCACAAATGATATCCTTTACGGCGGGCGTTTTTATCGTGTCAATTATACTGTCAATGGTATCAGG
>JALWQP010000114.1 GCA_027083045.1 Desulfurococcales archaeon | reverse complement strand
GTCAATGGTATCAGGTATACCTTTTACTAAATCCGTTTTTGAAACAGTATCGGCAGCGTCGACGACAGGATATACGGCACTTAATCTCACTGGTTCCGATGACTTAACGAGATTCCTCTTGGTCATATTAATGCTGAGCGGTGCTTGTCTAGGAAGCACTGGTGGTGGTATTAAACAACTAAGGGTGATTATCCTCGTAAAGTCCTTAATCAGACACATTAAACAGTCAATAGTGCCGAGGGGCACAATATTGCCTGTTAAGATCTCGGGAGAAACCATCCGGGAAGATGATATAAGGTTTGCATATAACTTATTGTTTGTGTATTTATTAGTTCTCGTTCTAAGTACATTAATTTTTACGATGTACGGATATAACTTATCTAGTAGTTTGTTCGAGACAGCTTCCGCCCTTGCAACAACAGGTTTATCGGTGGGAGTGACGACATGGCAGTTAGCGGTTCCTCTAAAAATAGTTTTAATGATCGATATGTGGTTAGGGAGAGTCGAGATAATACCATTCATCGTTGTTTTCTATAACCTAGTCAGTAAATAAGGTGTAAAACGAGATGAAGGTCATTATAGCTGGTGGAGGAGATACGGGAGTCGAGCTAGCGAATACACTGATAAGCGAGGGACATGAAGTGATAGTTATCGAAAAAGACAAGCGCCGCGCGGAAGAATTGGCTGAAAAACTTGACTGCCTAGTAATTCATGGCAACGCTGCTCATCCCCAAGTTCTCGAGGAGAGCGGTATAGGTGAGGCGGACGCGCTCGTTGCTGTAACCGGTAATGATAGGGATAATGTCATAATATCACTCATAGCTAAGACTATGGGCGTCAAAAGAATCATAGCTGAAATAGAGGATCCCGGCTATAATGATCTGTTGATCTATATGGGGGTAAGCAATATCATAAACCCGAGCCGCCTAATATCATTCCAGGCATTGTCGATGCTAAAGGACTTTAACATACTCAATCTTTCCATAATATTGAGAGGAAATACCCGCCTCTTACCAATTAAGATCACCAGAAGCCTTGATGGTAAAAAACTGAAAGAACTCGATATAGACTTTGATAAGGCTAGGCCAATACTTGTTTTAAGAGGGGATGAATCAATATTTGTAGATGAGAACACCACTATACGTTATAATGATACCGTACTTTTTCTCGTTAAACCGCAATATCAGGATGAACTGGTTAGAAAATTTGCTGAGGAGCAGAAATGAATAGTGATAACCTTGAGAGAGATCTAGTTTTAATTGTAACATGTAGAGCCGGGAGCGAGGATTGGTGCGAAGAAGAGATTGGTAATAGGATATTCCACAAGGATCCGGAAGTTATTGTTCTAAAAACTAAATACCAAGGACTTCTACTAGTTTACTCAAAATTACATCCGGATATAGCTTACAAGTATGCAAAAAGCTACGAGTACGGTTTTGTTGAGAAAATAATTCCTGTTCATATTGTCATCAAGAGTATAGAGCAATTTAATTTTGAAGATGCTGAGAAAACCTTTGTCAAATTGCTAGCAGAAAAACAGCTACCTAACAATGTTAAATTAAAAGTTAAAATAAGGGGACGAAGGGGATTAAGCCCGCATATATGGAGAGCCTTTATCAAAGCTATGAGAAAGTATGGAGTGCATCATGATCCATCTTCTCATGTCTGTATGCATGTGGAAGGAATAGATGATATGTTAGTAGTAGGGGTGAGTGAGTGCTAGCATCATTTTTTATATTGTTTATGTAAATAGTAGAGTGAAAGTGCCGGGTGTCCGCCTTGAGTATGAAGCATTCTAATGATAATGAGACGTGGAAGATCATCGAGGAAGAACTCAGTAGACCGACAATATTTAAGAGCAGGGAAAGCCTTGCACCCGAGTATATTCCCGATAAACTGCCTCATAGGGAGAAAGAAATTAAGCTCTTAGCATCAGCTTTCAAACACTTGATCATATCTCCCGGTAGTTTTTCTCAGAGAGTCCTACTAGTAGGAGGCGTGGGTGTGGGAAAAACAGTTACTGCCAGAGTATTTGGTAGGGAATTTGCTAGAATAGCCCGTTTAAAAGGATATAACTTACGATATGTTCATGTTAATTGTCATAGGAATAGAACATTATATAACGTTGTGGCAGAAATAGCTCGTCAGCTCGAGGTGCCTCTTCCTCAAAGGGGCTTATCTGTTAAGGAAATGTACGATGCAATACTCTGGCACTTAGAAGAAAACAATATCTACGCGATAATTGCTCTTGATGAGTTTCATTATTTCGCCAGTATAGCTGGAAGTGATGCAGTATATTTCATAGTTAGGACGTACGATGATACGATTGCCTCTCTGAAGCGTCTAAACTTTATCTTCATATCGCTCGATACTTCTAAGCTATCACTCCTCGATCCATCTACCGAGAGTTATTTGTTGAAGCACATGATAAGATTAAAACCCTACACTAGCAGTGAGTTATATGATATTCTCAAGTATAGAGCGGAACAGGCCTTTTACCCAGGAGTAGTAGACGATGAGGTCCTGAAGTTTATTGCCGAGTATGAGGGTAGCGATAAAGGCGGGGGAGGAAATGCTAGGCATGCAATAGAAATTCTTCTCCTTGCAGGTGATGCGGCGGAGCGTGAAGGTAGTGATCGAGTGACTATTGAGCATGTCAGAAAAGCAATCTCGAAGACGAGTAGAGAAATAATAAATATCTCGGAAACAATCCTATACAGTCCATTACACGAATTGATGATACTGCTGGCCATTATCAGGCTTCTTAGACGAACTGGACAGACCTATGTAAAGATGGGTGATGTTGAGAGAGAATATGAAATGGTATGTGAAGAATTTGATCAGCAACCGCGTAGGCATACGCAGGTATATGGATACATTATGAATCTGAAGAAAGCCAACGTCATAGATGCTAGAACCAGTGGTAAAGGCCTTAGAGGTAGAACGACGCTCATAAGCATACATTATGGTCCGTTGGATCTGCTTGAACAATATGTAGTTGATCTTATACAGAAGAAAATTAGTATGAAGCAGTCGGGGAGGAGGAGATGAAAAGCAGTAGTGAGCAGATTATCATTGATACTTTGCAAAAATATGGTGAGTTAAACATTACTCGTCTTGCTAGAATCACGGGCTTACATTATAGGGTGTTGGTTAAGAAATTGCGTGAGTTGCAGGAGAAGGGCGTCGTGGAGGAAAGAAGATTTGGGAGACTAAGATTGTTTAGGCTCGTTAAGTAAATGGTGCCCCTATCTTTTGTATCGCCTATAGTATTGCAATACTTCTCTGGCACTCGGCCCGGCGAGCCATTTAATCATCTCCTCAGTTAATCCGTAGCCTATGGCTAATCTTGCAGCGTACTTGGGGTTTTTCTCGAATATTATTTTGATGAATGGTATAACATCGGTCTTGACTCTGTGCCTGCTTGTCAATAATGCTGGGGCCAGTGCACGGGCTATCCCTTCCCTGATCTCTCTGCTCCGCTTGGTCTGTGCAAGCAGCTGTAGTCTCTGCGGTGATCTGAACGCTTTCCAGCGGTACCTGTATATCTTTCTTGCAAAGGCTACGCCTGGCCCCATCATTTCGAACACGTATGGCAATAAACTCCAGGCGCCTGTTTTCTTTATTCTTCCGAGATACACATCTGCTCTAGCTAGGGCTTCATAGGCTCTCCATATCTCCTCTGGATCATCATAGTATGTTGGTATGTGTTCGTTGATCCAGATCATCATGGTCTCATAATCTATGTCCGCCTGTGACACAGCATTTTTTGCTTGGAAAACAAACTTGGCGTTGAAAAGATTCTTCAATGCCTCGAACGGGGCATACTGTCTATTTCTGTATGTCGAAAGCATTCTTACAAGCTCTAGTGTTACCTTGCCATAACCCTCGGCTATGGCTTGGAGATCATTAATGGCGCTTCTTAAATCTCCCTCGCTGCGCTTAGCAATCTCCTTCAGAGCCTTTTCATCGCATTCGATCTTTTCTGCTGAGCAAATCCTTTTCAATGCAATGACGACATCTCGTTCGCTACGCCGCTTAAAAGTTATCATGAGCGAGACTTCACGAATAGGTCTTAGCTTCTGATCCCAAGGATTATTCGCGGTCATCACTACTGGGTAGCGTGTCGTTTCAATTAGGTGTAGGATAGCATCCACAGCGCCCCTATCGGC
>JALWQP010000113.1 GCA_027083045.1 Desulfurococcales archaeon | reverse complement strand
GTTCAATAGGATCATGCGTAGAGGAACAAGAAATGATGCCGCCGTCTTCGAGCTATTAGAAGATAAGAACACATTCAGGATAGTATTCCGAAACAAAAAGACCGGTGTCGAAAGAACATTCGAGATTGAGACCAAGCCTAGAGCACAAGAAAAAGTCCCCGAACCAGAGCTAGAGCTAGGAGTAACTCTTAGAATGTTAACAGATGATTACAAAAATATAATCAGGGACCTAAAGATCGTGGGGGAGGATGCCATATTCACATACAAAGACGGAAAACTATTGATACACTCCATGACACAACAAAAAGAATATCGTGGAGAATTCGAACAAGACAATCCATTACTCTATATATCAGCGACTGTTGATTCTGCTCGTGCAAAGTATAGTGTCGGCCTACTCGAGTCTACACTAAAACCAACACAAGCATCAAAAACCGTGACAATATCATACGATACAGACAAACCTATAAAGATTGTATTCGAGCTACCAGAAGGCGGAAGCATAGTTTATTGGATTGTCCCAAGAATAGAGGCCTAATCACCCTGTTTCGAGTTTGGATAACAAATCCATCAAGACCTTTTGCGCCTCGCTTCTTCTTATCTTCTTTGGCCTACTTACCAATAAGCCAAACTTCCATACAGGATTAGGACAAATATTTCTACGTGGGCACGCAAAGCAACAATGAGGACACACCATTAGTTCCTCATCCATAGTGCATGTTCTTGTCGGCCTATGAAGACCACAAATACTGCATTGTTCCCAATAAATCGTCATTTCATAATTCCCCATGTAATTATAATATGCTGAACAAGAATAATTACCTAATGCCGTACCAATGAGGCACAGGATCCGCGGCGGGGCACAAAGTCATAGCCGCCCCGCATGGTAGACTGTGCCGAGGGATGCAGGCCCTTATCTACACTACGCCTATACTGTTCATGGTAAGTAATTGCTTAAACCTTAATGCATCATCATACATGTAGATATTATTGAATAATACATATATCTCATTTGTTTGGAACGCTTTTATTTTCTCGAATAATTTATAGAGATCCTCATCCGTATACTTATATCGGTAATTAGTTTCTCTAGATCCTATACCATGTAGCCTGATATAGACTATATCATCGTACCAAACCGGCTCACGCCTGAATATGTCAACTATATGGATTACCTCGTGCTTCGCCAGAATTCTTCTTAATTCATCATCGTGTTTTGCCCATTCTCCACGAGGCTCCCAACCCAGTAATACCTGATCAGCTATACTTTTCGCAGCATCGAAAAAGTGGTCCACTTGTGTAAGCATTTCTTGATTGAAGGGCATAGACGGAGGTGTTTGTAAGACTATTATTTTGGATTCGAGCACCTTCGCGATCTCAACACATTTTTCCAGTGCGTCAAGATTCTCTTTTGTAGGTTTTAAGAAACCATATCTATCAATATCGCCAAGGGGTTTTTGCTTCAATTTCTTCCATGTAGGTGAGCGCTTAGGATGAGTTATCACCTGCCAGGCTTTCATGGTAAACTCGAAATCAGGAGGTGCTTCTTCTCTTATTTTTTCAGCCCAGTCAATAGATGGTAGATTGTAGAACGTGTTTTGGAGCTCTACTAATTTAAAGTCATTATAGTATTTCTTTCTAGCCTTGGGGAAGCCACAACATCCAACTTTAACTATCAAATCATTCTTCAATACTTGTTACTCCCTCTTTAACTCGAGGGCCTTTACACTTTTGATAGGCTCCAATTTCATTAATATTCGCTCTATTTCCTCAGGCGTGCTTATCAATGCTTTTGATAAGTCCACAACCATATAACATTCACCGATCTCGCCACGACGTATAACCAAGCATCTTGTAGCAATAATATCGATCCCATGGTCGGCAAGCTCCTTGGCAATTTCAGCTAAAACGCCGGGCCTATCTTCGATCTCGATAGTCATCTCCACAAGCCTAGCCCGCTCTGGAACAGGAGATAATACTATTTCTTTCTTTTCTCGATCCGCTATAAGAAGGATATTCATACCCTCATGAATATCCAGGGCCTCCCTAATAGTCAATGGAATTGTTATTCTACCTTTGGAGTCAACCCTTACCAGTTCTTTTATTTTAACCAATCTCTTCACCTCGACCAGACACGTAGAATAATTATTTTTGAGAATAATATTGGTTATCCCACGAAAATCCCATCTACTTAGATACGCTATAATGGATATTCTATGTACGACATAACCTGTATGTCAAAACGTCTCAGAAGCCTGTTCTTCCAAGCATCACCAAGCGCTAAGAGAACTACAATTTTACTTATTTTTGCCCTAGAACGTATAACCATGTCAAGGACCGCGCTTAGAGTCTTACCAGTATACACTACATCAGCGAGTACTAGGACATTATCTCTTCTACTTAGCAAGTCACGATCAATATATAACGATTCAGTTTCTCTCGGAGTACGGACAACTATTGCGCTATAATATTGGAAGCCCGGATAAGGCCTCCGTTTAACTAATACTATAGGACAATTCAGCTCTAACCCCAGCATTGTTGCCAGCGGTAACACAGAGAATGATGTCGCAACGATTTTATCTATCTTATTACCTGCAAGCTCTATCATTAAAAGTATTGTCAGTAGACGTATAATGTAGGGGTCTTTGAGCACTCTTGACAAATCTATAATACTGCTTTTTTCGCGCTCAACAAGTTCATGTAGTAATGAGTTTATATCGACTGAAAGCGATAGCGAAGCAAGTATTTTCAGTGCTTGTTCAAAACTTGGTATAATACTTCCTCTAACATATCTACACAGGACTGATTCGGGTATGCCTGTTAGCTCTGACAAAACCCTATATGAGAAGTTCGGCTTCAGCAGCCTCAGCATTTCATTGGCCATAAGCCTTGCCTTCACCCTATTGTATTTAGGCTTACTGTATATCATTGCTAATTTTCTACTGATAGTCTCGATTTCATCCTCCGATGGTTTCCTAATAACTAATTTCTTTTTCAGCGTCATATAAAACCACCATTTCATTTTTGACATAAGCGTATCAACAATATAGAGTTTTAAACAGATATTATAAGATTACTCATATATAAAGTATAAACTCGGGGGATGAGCACGGTCTTAAGTACCGACATATATGGATGATGAAAAACCCACGCGGTGACCCCTTGATGCAATCAATAAATACGATCATTGAAGCCCTTAACTTATCTGGTAATAAAATCAATGAAATCATCAAAAAAGCCGTTACAAAATCTGAAGAGCTAGGTGAGCCCTATACACTTATATGTAGAGAATGTAATAACAGGGAGTTCTGCTTACTATTAAAAATAACTCCTGTACCCGAAGAGTATCTAATTGATGTATTGGGATGCATAATATATCTATCAAGAAACGAGAAAATCACTCCTGATATTGAGATAATAATAAGATTCTCAAAAATAATTAGGACATACAATGAGAGAATAGCGTTTTATATTCCGCCAGAATTATCTGGGAAAGCTGTAAAAATATTATGCAGAGATCATACTCTTGATGAAAAGATAACTATCAAAGCTTTGCCGTACGAAGAAGGAATAATTTATGATGAGTGATCATGTCTTGCCCATAATGTTAAGGCCTAATAGATGGCTAGATGATCAGGAGTTTAGGGAGCTCACAAGAATCTCTGACTATATCGGATACGAGAAGCAGTCTGGACCAGTATTTAGGCTAAATGTTAGAAAAGCTCTTCTTAATGGTTATTCATTTAATGATCTAGTTAATTTATTCGATGAAATCGGAATTAATATATCTCCGGAGGATCTGGACTCCATAAGAGAGGAGTACGGTAAATTTTCGATTTCCATAACATGGAATAGCCTTAGAGGAAAAATAGTGATTGACATCCCTTGGGAAACATATCGTTTGATCAAAGATAGACTTAGAGATCTAAATCCACGCTTTAGAGCAAAAGACAAAACCTCTATTAAATATGAGATCCTGCCTTGGAGGCTAAATGAATTAATTGCATTAGCCGGAGCATATTCGATACCTCTAAACGATCGTTCCGGGATATTGAAACCGAAAAAATTGCCGCAAACACTCAATCTTAAAGATGTTGAATTACGCCCATACCAGTGGGAAGCCCTCACTAAATGGATAGAAAATAAGCACCAAGGAATAATAGTCTTACCCACAGGATCCGGGAAAACCCTCATAGGCATTGCAGCGATAACCAAGTCGCAGAGAAGAACACTCATAATAACTTATACAAAGGAACAAATGTTTCAATGGAAGGAACAAATATTCAGATATACCGATGCAAGGCCAGGGCTAGTAGGCCTCTATTACTCTGAGGAGAAAAGAATATCACCTATAACCATCACTACGTATCAGAGCGGCTATCGCAACATCAACGTTTTATCTCCTTATTTTGACCTCCTAATAATCGATGAAGTACATCATCTTCCCGCTGAGAAGTTCAAATATATAGCAATACACTCTCTAGCCCCGTACAGAATGGGGTTATCAGCCACAGCCATTAGGGAAGACGGTAAACACGAGGAATTATTTCCATTACTCGGTGGTATAATATATCACAGATCAGCCGCAGAACTGGCTTCTCAGGGATATTTGGCACGATATAAAATAGTGACTATAAAAATTAAGCTATCCCCAAAAGAAAAGAAAGAATACAATGCATATCGTGAAACCTATCGCAGGTTTGCGAAAGGCAGGAGATTCCAAGAAATATTAAACCTAGCATTGAAAGGTGTTCCAGACGCCAGAAAAGCATTATCATTTCATAAGAAAATGCATGACATAATAGCGTTCTCACATTCGAAGCTAAAGAAAGTAGTTGAAATAGTTGATAGGGAAATAAGGAAGAAGAACAAGATCATTATCTTCACACAATATGTCAAACAAGCTGAAGAACTGGGGAAAATGCTGGAAAAATACGGAGCACTAGTACTGACGGGAGAAACACCTACTGATAAAAGAAAGAAAATACTCGAGCATTTCCGCAGTTCTCCGAGTGGAATACTAATAGTGACGACTGTAGGAGATGAAGGCCTCGATATACCGGACGCCAATATTGGTATTATTGTATCAGGTACAGGATCGAAGAGGCAATTTATACAGAGACTAGGGAGAATACTAAGGCCGGGAAAGAACAAAGAGGCTATTCTATACGAGATTATAGTTTCGGGTACCCATGAGGAATATCAGGCTAAAAGGCGCAAGAAAACAGTGCTTGATGATTTCGGCCTATGATTTCCGATGAGCCGATTGAAGTATAGTAAGTAGTACTATAATAAATAACTCAGCTAAATACTTCTCATGAACATACACATCAACAATAATAACATTATCTTTTCTAACAACCACCGCAGGTAAAGATTCTTTACCGCTAACATAGACTGCTACAGGAATTATTTCGCCATATTCCTTTATAGCCTTGGTAATAGCTGCCATATATTTCTCATCGAGGAAGCCTATTCGCGCCATAAACCCAGATGTATTCAACTTTTCTAAGCCCGCTATTACAAGAAGCTCGTAATTATTCTGCCTCATATTTACTCTGTAGAACACTATTCTGATCTTATTAAATATCTCGTAAACCAGGATTTTAGTATCCACACTTCTATACATATTTTCAAACAACATGATCAGTTTTGATAACTCGTCCATATGAATAAATACAACTTCTCCCCACGCATCTCTAAGTGTTTTAAAACAATAACCAGCACTATTACATATTTGATGCAATCCATGGCTCTCTATGGTTTCAGGCGTCTCGCGTAGGATTATTGCGAGAGGAGGAACTATCATCCATATAGGAATGGTTTTACCGAGTTTCTGTGCAACAACGTATGTTGGTTCAAGCATTACGCCAAGCTTTTCTATGACGGCCTCTCCCAGAACATCTGTTATCGCTTTATAGAATTCCAAAGCGTTATTACACCTAGGAAATATCAGTATTGACCCCGCCGGTATACGCATAGGACCATCCCAGTATTCAGAGCAATTTTATAATACATTATAATTGTTATCTGTGTTAAGGGTGCTACTAGTATGAGTGAAGGGGAACATGAGAAGACCAAAGTGATAAAGATATTTGAGGCCCAGGCAAAGATCGGGGAGATTATACAGGGACTACAAAACATTATATTGCGGCCTGAAGATCTATCAAGCCCTGTTTCGTTCCAGATGGCTATATCAAGGATAATGGATGCCCTCATGAAAAGCGTGGAGGAAGGGCCTAAAAAGAGATATGTAGCTGAAATAAGATTCACTGATAGTCTTGGAAATCCTGTTGTAATAGCTGTTGATCTAGGCGAGACTTTACCGCCATTTTCAAAACGCGAGATTAAGGCACGCATCTTGATAGAGTTATTTGAAGATCAAGATTAATACCTTCGAGATTCAAATAGCTATATATGATGAACATTGTAAGGGCTGACATTAAGGATGAGGAGTAACCAGGCTACTGATAAGATTAGTAGACTACTGAAGAAACGTGAGTTGCTGGCATTTTACATTCTATGTAAGGATGGCGAAAGAGAATACAACATTGGTGAAGTGTTAGACATTATCATGAACGAACTTATTCTCTCTAGAAAAGTGGCTTGGAACGTGCTGAGGAGACTTATAAGGCTAGGGCTTTTAAGGAGGATAAACAATGTTTATGTGAAATGTATAGATTTCAGCCACTATTTTGATTCTTTACTACGTAGTTATAAGGAAGGACGTGTTCGCCGAATAGGAACTGTGTAGCGAAAGCGCTAGAAAAACACTATTATTTTATTCTTGTTGCCTTGACCTCATTACTCTTTTACCTTGAGCTTTATCTCGATAGTGCTTACCCTGGTCTCGCGGCCGCTGGGGTTGGTGACCGTCTGGCTGCCGATCTTTATCTCTTCGATGTCTACCTTACCGGGTAGGAACCTGTTCCTAACGATCTCTACGGTGTCGACAGCCTTGCTGATCGCTCTTCCCCTAGCCTTAACAACTATCTCTTTTACGCCCTGATGTATTAGGGTTAGGACTGCGATTACATAGTTCATTACGGGCTTCTTACCAACTAGTACGGTGTTGCTTGCATGAGGTGTTGCCTCTGCCATGATGCCCACCTATTGACAACGCTTGTTTTAGTCTAGACCCTATGAATCCTAGGGTTTCTATATAAACTTTACTCCCATACTTAAGAATAACCTATGAGTGTTATTGTCCCCCTTCCTTTTAATCCAAAGCACTGTAACGATATCGTTTCTAGGGATGATTATGCAGAGAAAAACAATTTTAGATCCTATTTACTCCCATGCATGCCCATCTTGTGGAGGAGATGCAGAGGCTAGTTCGCTAGAGAGGGCAGGGATTTGTACAAGGTGTTTAGCCGGAAGTAATAAATACACGCTTTCGGCTCTTTCATCATATCATGATCTCTTAGAAGAGATAGAGTATTTTGCCAGGTTTTTCCAAGAGGTCAATAATGGTTTTAAACCATGGGGCGCCCAGCGAGCATGGGCTAAAAGATTACTCAACAAAGAGAATACAGTAATAATAGCCCCTACTGGCATGGGAAAGACAACTTTACTTATAACATATGCTTTATACGCTAGTAAGGAGTACAAGCATAAGATCCTATATCTTGCACCGACAAAAGCATTGGCGAAACAAATATACGAAAAACTGGTAAATAGCGGAATTAATAGCGTTAAGATCATATTCTATGATTCATCATTATCTAAAAAGAAAAGAGAAAAAATCCTTGAAGCTGTGAAAAACGGGCAGTACGATATACTTGTTGCAACTAATCATTTCTTATCAAGATACGACGATCTTGTTCGGGAAAGCAATCCCGAAATAATTATGATCGATGATGTTGACTCGCTAATGCGTAGTGCAAAAAGCATAGTAAAACTACTCCATCTACTAGGTTATGATGATGAAATTATCGAACTCATTAAGAAAAAACATTCAATACTCTGGAGACTTATTGTGCTAAGATCTTTGAATAAAGAAGAAGAATCCAAGGAACTAATAAAGAAGCTCTTAGAGATCGAGATAAGGATAGATGATAAGTTATCAAAAGTTAAGAGAAAACAAGTCATTATATCATCAGCAACCGGCAGAATGCGTGGCGGCTATGCATCGATACTTAGAGATCTATTACGTACCGATATTTCAGGTATAACAATATATGGCAGAAATGTAACCGATTCTTATTATCTCTTCAAAGACGAGAAAGAGCTAAACAATGCCCTTATTAGTGTAATCAAAAAATTAGGCCGTGGATGCCTAATTCTAATAAGCCCAAGGCATCCATTTAAGGAAGTTTTCAAAAATGTTGTCGAACACTTAAAGAAGAAGGCCCTAGGTCTACAGATAGCCGAGGCGACACCATATAACATTAAAAAATTCATTGAAGGTAAGATCGACATCATAATAGGGAGCTCTAGCTACTACGGTATGAGCGTCAGAGGCATAGATGCACCTGAACACATTAGATACATCATATTTCTAGGAACACCTGCATTTACAATAGATCTCGAGGGATTTCTTGCAAATATAACATTACTCTCTAGAGCGGCACTGCTACTATCTGAAGAAAAAGGTAACAGTTCCTATAGAACTATAAGTGCAAACCTAAGAAATACTATGTTTAAGCTTAGTCTAGGTGAAAGGAGATTATTATCATATCTGATGAAAGGCAAAATCACAGTTGAAGATATTAGTAATGAAAAACTAATCAAGTTATATAAAGAGATTAATTCCTACTACAAACAAATTTTAAGCGATCTAAAAGAGTTACTTAAAAATAAGAGAATATTGAACATGGGGTCAATAACTCTCTTTTACAACGAAAAAACAGGATCATATAAAGCAATTATTCCTGACGTTATGACCTACATTCAGGCAAGTGGAAGAACAAGCAGACTATTAAGGGGAAAAATGACCCATGGACTATCAATAATATTTGAAAACATAACATTTTCTAACGTAGTTAAATCGCTTGAGAAAAGACTCAATGTATATAACGAGGAATTAGTCTTTAAGGAACTCGATCGAGTTGATCTTGACCTTGAGATAAAAGAAATAATTGATAGTAGAACTCAAATGAAAGGAGTCAATATGCTTAATTATAAAAACATATTACTTATAGTAGAGTCGCCAACGAAAGCAAGAACTATTGCGAGATTCTTCGGTAAACCGACTAGAAGGAAAATAGGCAGTGTTAGTGTATTTGAGATACCATTCATATCAGATAATACTGTCATACATATGAATATTATAGCAACACGCGGCCATATATATGATCTAACAACAGAACCAATAGGTGCATACGGGATAATTTTCGATAATAGTAAGATAATGCCCAAATACGAAACAATAAAACGCTGTAGGATTTGCGGCCATCAATTCACATACGGAGATAAATGTCCGAGATGCGGCAGCTCCGCTTTTTATGATTCAATCGAAATAGTCAATGTTCTGAGAAAGCTATCATCAGAAGCAGACGAAATATACATAGCCACAGACCCTGACATAGAGGGAGAAAAGATCGCTTATGACGTGTATTTAACTGTTAGACCCTTTGTAAGTGAGGAAAACATATGGAGAATAGAGCTCCATGAAATAACGTTATCGGAGCTAAAGAAAGCATTCAGTAAAAAGAGAAGAATTAATAAAAAGCTCGTGGAGGCCGAGATATATAGACGCATACTTGATAGACTCATAGGCTTCAGCTTAAGCCAGAAGCTATGGATTAAGTATGGTAAGAATTGGTTGGGAGCTGGAAGAGTTCAAACACCTGTTCTTGGATGGATTATTGAACAGTACAATAAATGGAAGCTGAACAAATGTAAGCTAATTATACTCGAACTAGCCAACGATCTTAAAGTAAGGTTTCATCTTGGGAAAGATGATTATAAGAGAGTTGTAGATAGGATTAAGAAGGAAGGTGTTGAGCTCAGACTCTTAGAAATTAATGAAAAAACATTCAATCCACAACCACCATACACTACTGACATGCTTCTAGAGGATGCATCCAGACTAGGGATACCATCGAGACTCGCTATGAAGATTGCACAAGAGTTGTTCGAATCGGGCTTGATAACCTATCATAGAACCGATTATACATATGTATCCTCGACAGGAATATCAATAGCTAGGCAATATATTAAAAAACATGGATTTGAAGATCTATTCAGACCTAGCCACTGGGGCGATAAAGGAGCGCATGAGGCAATACGGCCGACTCATCCTCTCGATGTCGACGAGCTCATAAAAGCTATTTCAGAGGGATTAATTAATCCGTCAATACCCCTAACTGGTCTACACTACAAGCTCTACGGTATGATCTTTAACAGATTCATTGCTAGTCAGATGAAACCCTACGAGGCAAAAGTAGCCAAGATCTCAGTATATGTAGCAGATCTGAAGTTGGCCGAGCTGGAAGTGATCCTAGAAATAGTGGATCATGGATTCGACGTTATCAGAAAAACCACGACATATCCATCAATACAAGACATAGTAGGCAAGAAACTTATGCCCGTAAGTATGAAAGTTGTAGACTCATCTCTAGAGAAGCTTCATAGCGAGGGCTCGATCATTAAGCTGATGAAGTCAAAGGGGCTTGGAAGACCCAGTACTTATGCATCAATAATCTCAAGCATAATCAGACATGGATATGTAATTAGGTCAAAGAAGAGGGGATATCTTATACCGACGAAAACAGGTATAGAAGTATATGATTACCTCGCCAAGAACTATGCAGAACTAGTTTCGGAATCAACCACTAAGAAGATGGAGGAAACCATTGATATGATAGCTTCAGGTAAGGCAAGCGTGGAAACAACTATATTACTAGTGCTGGACAAGATAACATCATATAAGCTACCAATAACTGTTAGTTCGCAACCCAGTAGTGTAGAAACATAACGCTGAGGACTAAGGTGTATCCTAATATTTTCTTCGGACTCTAATGGCTATATACGATCTTCTTCTGCCTCTAAATCTCTCACTACCTATTTCAACGTTTACTAACTCGATACTATCACCGAGTTTATCTTTGAGTATTCTGTAAACATCCACAGCTTTGCTAATGAAGTCCCCTCTACCCTTGATTATTATCTCGTCTATACCTTCATTAAAACTGACAATAGCGTCGAAAATATAGTCATCAATATGTTTTTTACCTATATCGATTATCTTTGTCTGAGGCGATAACACTTCATTGCACCACCGCATATTCTTCGTATACACTACGTTCCTAATCGAAAATACATGAGAGGGATTATTTAAGGTCTACTATAACACCGAGAGAATCAGCCGGGATTCGCTATTATTTCATCCCGTTAAGGTCTTTGGATAGGGCGTTCATCATTTCTATATTTATGTATTTTTCCAAATGCTTTAATTAAACGTCTGGATATATCCGCTAGATAAGATGCTATAACCGATGTATCACCACATGTTACATACAAGGAGCGGGGGATAAGCAATAGGTCTAGCTTATCGATATTATTTCCGTAATCTGGTATAATCCGAATAATGGATCTTTTTCTCTTATTATTGTATAGGCACACAACTAGATCGTTATCCAGCCGCGAAGCCGAGAGGATATTGTTTCCGCTACGAATTCTCCGTTGAAACGCTGTGGATTCGCACACATTATGTTTAACCCTCATATATACTTCAGCACAAGTTGTTTCAAGCCTACTAAATAGTTCAACCAGGATGCTTTTAATCACAGAAACAAAATGCTCCAAACCCATCAATAAAAAACATTTACTTGCCATCAATATATATGGTTCAATAATATCTGTTCTAAACCCCTGCTTTTCTAATAAATACCTAACATACGATATCGAATATTGTCTTTTGACCTCGATCCTAATACTAAAGCATAACTGGGCGCTCGACTCCTCTATCGCTACTTGTGGCTCAGACGGGGATAACTTCTTCATTTTATCAGACCTCATATCCTCTTCATCGCCTTGTTCTATATGAAACAAAATATACATGGAAAATATCAGTAACACGGACCTTCTTCATCTAACTAGTATCCGACAGTGGCTAATCATCATCTAATACAAGCTGATAACTATAGAGCTACTTTATTCTATCGTTCGGCAAGCATTGATATTTATAAGTAGGATACAATTATTGGATAACGTAGCCGAAAATACAAGAAACGTGATCAGCTATGATGTCACAACCATCCCAAAAAACCAGTTTATTAATAGGGCAGATCAGCATACTTATAATCTCTCTGGTTACAGCCTTCATGCCACAGTATTCGATGTACATTTTCCTAGGTTATTTCATAATAATAATGATCGTTATGTTTAGAAGCTCAAGAAAAATGAGCAAAATACCTCCAAAAAACGAGCTTGGCGCCCCTCTTTTTAAAGAGAATGGCGCTATCAAGATCGCTATGAATGATGAGCTATTAACACAGGAGCTCAAGAAACAAGCAATGGGATCTATGAGTTTATTAATGCTTACATTCATGGTATTCATACTGTTTCCGCTCTATAGGCAATACGCATTCATACCAATACATGACGCTTTATCTTCGGCTATTGGAAACACTATTGTTGTAAACTTTCTCGATTACTATATAATGTACCAGGTTATATTCGGTATTCTAACATTATCACGGTTTTTAATGCAGAATAAACTAGGGCAAATGAACTTAATGATCCCACAGAAATTCCATTTATACCGTATCGGCATTGTTGCCAATGATAGAATGTTCATACCGCTAACAAGCGATCTATGTTTCGTCTTTGATCGTAAGAGACACTTCGTAGAGCTTCACAGCATTAAAAACAAGGGCTTTAGAATAAGACTTTACACAGACGCTATTAGCGAGTTAGTAGAAAAACTGAAGAGCCTAAAGGTGTCTCAATGTGTCGAGGAAGCAAAGATATAAATGTATAATGTGTGGCCGGATATTCCCCGAGGGACAAGGCATAGTAATTACATATGGAAAAACAATATTGTCGTTTCATAGCAATAGATGCGCCTCGAAATTCTTTAGACTACTCCTAGAACGTGTACCCCCCGAAGAACTTGAAAGATACATTAAGAGACTTATCGAGGAACAGGAGGATAGGCTTAGATCGCTTGAAGAGATTAAAAAGAAGAAAATATAATAGGTCTGCTCGCGGTAATGTCATCATCCCTTACGGTCCATGGGGGGCAAGTGTCTTCATCCCTAAGGCCAAGATTATTTGGCTAAAGCATTATCAACTATTGTTTTGATTCTCCCTTTGAAAACCTTCTCCTTATTTCATCCACCACTTCTCTACTTAGACCAATTTTTCTCGCCATTTCTAAAGCCTTTTCAAGAGCTTCATCATCACTGATTGCATTGACATTGAATAATATATTTGTCTCCTTCAAACGAACTCTATACCTAGACTGCCCCAGGAAAACATATCTTTCCAGTATTTCTAGATCCTTCTTGTCAACCAAACCTGACACCCAAAATTATCATCGATAAAATCTTCGGTTAAACCCTGCCCTCATCATCAAACATCAGTGATCGAGGGCTTCCACATCTGTTTCAATATCTTTCCACTTAGATTTTAATATATGATATCCCTCGTTTAGAGCCATAGGTAGAGTTTTTGTAGAACCTATAATAGCGATGAAATTAGCGTCACCGACCCATCTGGGTACTACATGGAAATGAATATGTCCTGGAACACCAGCACCAGCTGCTCTTCCTATATTGACCCCTATATTGAACCCGTCAGGGTTAAATGCTTTCTTAAGAACTTCAACGGAGCGTCTAACGAGCATGCACATTTCAAGATATTCTTCCTCCGTCAGATCAGATAGTTCTCCGACATGCCTATATGGTACTATGAGTAGGTGCCCCGTATTATATGGGTAAGCATTCATAACAACATATGATTTCCTCCCCCGATGTATGATCAATGACTGGTCATCACTGTGTTTAGGTAGTTCACAGAAGACACATTTTTTCTCAGAATCTATTTTTCGTATGTACTCGTATCTCCAAGGGTTCCAAAGTAGTTTAAACAATTTATCACCCATTTCTTATTAATTAGGCTCTCGATATTGTTTTTCCTTTTATGAGAAATATACGCTGACTACTTATAGAAGTTATGGAAATATGTAACGACATTCATACCTATTTACAGATACGACGTTATTGTATATGATGGTCTTAGTAAACTATTTACTTACAGAAGTGAAAAACAAGGCGAAAAAACATTTGTGGAAGAGTCATGAAACATGTAAATTATGTAATAATAATTAATAGAGGTGCACTAATTATTGGCCAAAACTACTGATCTTTTGAAAGAATCATTTAATATTATGAAGATACTGTTAATTGATTCCTTGCTTTCTGTAGTAATATTTTTCTTAGCATCTATTCTAACATATGTTAATGCAAATTTAATGAAATCTTTTATTGACTCATTAATTGGCCTAAACAATTTTAACACGGTTCTTTATAAAGGATTTGGATTACTAGTAGTGGTTTTGATAAGTTATGTTTTAAGTTTTATAGATGAATACATATGAATACATATTAAGACGGATTGGTGTCAAAGCTTTTATAGTGTTTTCAAATAAAATGCTAAGCACATTATATAGTGCTAAGTACATTTATCTAAAAAGCGGAGATATTCTGACAAGATTTATATCCGATCTCTATGAACTGTCAAGTAATCTTGCTGGCGTTATTCCCGCATTACTTATTCAATTATCAAGGCTAGGAGTTATGATATATACATTATATGTTCTCTCACCGAGGCTTCTATTAATAGCGATAAGCCTTACTTTCCCAAGCTATATAATCTATAAAATCTCCGTGAAAAGAATAGTTAAGTATTCGAGCCTAGAGAGATCATATTTATCGAAACTTGTTAATACGTTAAAGAATGTTATTGATAATCTTTTATTCATTAAGAGATTCAATATTTATGAATACTTTAGAGAGAAATTTTCACGCTCATTAAGTGAATGGTCTAGATACCTTATGAGATACATGCTATATACAATCTTCTTCAATAAGTCCTATTTTTACTTAAATTCGATCATTAGAATAATTGTCTTAATAATTGGCGGATGGCTAGTATTGAATGGGTACTTCACAGTCGGCACACTTATTGCCTTTACATCAGTACTACCCGAGTTCTATGAGCCAATTATAAATCTGGCAAATATGCTTACTGGCTTGTCTGGTTTAATACCATATTTGGATAGGTACTATGAGATACTTAACATGGACAAGGAAGACCTGTATAGAGGGATCAAACTACAGAAGGTAAATAGAATCGAATTTTCCAGTGTTAGCCTTAGTATTAAGGAAAAGAAAATACTTGATAATATATCATTCGCTCTTAGTAAGGGAGAATGGATAGGTATAGTTGGTCCAATAGGTTCGGGAAAAACAAGCTTAGCATTAACACTAATAAGATTATATGAGCCGACTAGTGGAGTTATCAGAATAAATGGTTTGGATTATAAAGAGTATTCGTTGTTCTCCCTTAGAGAAAAGATGGTCTATGCCTCCTCAAAAGAGCCCATTATACATGGCTCCCTAAGGGAGAACATATCGTTAGACAAAGAATATAGTAGCGATAAGTTGAGACGCATAATCAATATTGTTGGAATAGATTTTGCGGATTTAGAAGACATAATAGATCCAGAAAAATTATCTGAAGGACAGAAACAGAAAATAGCGCTAGCCAGAGCATTAATTCGTGAGCCTGACGTACTGATATTGGATGAAGCTACAAATAGCCTCGATCCACAGAATGAATCCTTCATTTTACAGAATATTAGGAAATACCTAGAAG